>JAQCHG010000412.1 GCA_027619675.1 Cyanobacteriota bacterium | reverse complement strand
AGTTGGAAGTCCGGTAGGACGGCACCTTATAGGACCCCTTGAGGTCGGTGTAGGTGGTGACCGCATTCAAGCCAGATTGGGACTTAGCGGTGAGGCCTTTGATGGTGAAGAGGAAGGGCTCTTGTTCACCACCGGGTAGCTGCACGGTGATGGCTTGGAAGTCCATCCCATCCCGCTCTAGGAAGGTGAGGCTGCCATCGTCCTCTAGCACCAAATCACCCCGGACCTGATCCAGAGAAGAGGTGTAGCGGGTGAGGGATTTACCCGGAACAAATTCCGCTGCGCGCCGACTATTGGTGGGCTCTTCCTTAACGAAGTAGGTGGTGGGCTCCAGGCACAGTCCGGCAATTTGATACTTCTTGCCAGCCACCAAATCAATGGTGCCCCGGCTGGTTTCAGACAGTTGGGGGCAACTGTTGGCCAAGCCCGTGTTGCGGATTTGGTCATAGGTCAGGGGCGCATCTGCTGTGGCCACTGGACCTTCGCTACAGGCTGTTAGAAATCCTAGGCAAACTGCCAGGAAGGCAACTATTAGAGCGCGATACCTCATGGTCAACCTCAAGAATCGGATAAATCGCTATGGAACGTTCTGTCAGAGCAGAATTTTATAAATGGCTTTGGTGCTAGCGCGATGGAAAGGGGCAAACATTTCCCAGGCAGCCCTGTCTGTAGGAGGGCGGAACACTACAGATTTACTGGCCCAGGCCACCTGGATTCCCCAGACTCAGCCTGTCTGCACGTAAACCACGCTAGGAACTCGGTAAAAGCCTCAAGTAAGCATTCTACATGGCGCTGTTCCCCCAAACGGCCCAGGGAGCGGGCTGAGGGGGTTTCAGAGTGTAACGAATTGTAGCGGGATGGCCCCTGGGGATCGCTGGCGGGAGCGACCTCAGATCGATGGATTTACCGTCCTTGGGGCGGGTGCCTCGGGAACAGACGGTTTAAATTGGTGAAGATCATTCGGGAAACCGCAAAACCATGGAGCCGATGGGCGATCGCCAATCGTTAGTGTCAGACCAACTCTCGCCAGAACTCGCAGCCCTAGCCCAGCGCATTGAAGCCGTTGCCCTCAGCCGCCGGGGGGACGAGTTGGCCCTGTTGGAATTGCTGCGGCTGTTGGAGCAGTTGCACAGCCAGATTCGGGAGACCTGGTTTCAAGAAACCTTGCCCACCAATCGCCACCGCCTCTATGCCCTGCTACGGGACATTGAGGCGAAGGGGGGCTGGCCCTACATCAAACGGATGCCCCTGCGATCGCTGTTGGCCTATATGGATCCGTCCCCGGAATCCTCCCCTGAGGCCAATAACCCCAACCCGCCGACCTAGGGTGCGTCACCCAGGACCGATGCCCGCTTTGCCGGGGAACCATGGCCACGCCTGCCCTAGGGATACAGCGGACTGTAGCCATTGCATAACCAGGACTCTAGTGCTCATGGATGACAGTCCCTAGGACCGCGCGGCGTCAATTTCCCACCGTTTCTTCATCGGGGGCGCAGGGGGAAATGGGTGCTAGGGAGCGGTGACTTCCACCCCAGCGTATTGGGGATGCAAAGGGCTAGGGCGATCGGGCTCAAACCCCTATGAATAGAGGATAAGAGCCGTTTTTGATCAGCGGTGCTAAGCTGGTGCGCAGCCAATCACCCGCCGAGGTTGAATGCTAGGATTGCCGCCTATTCGTCCTATTCGTCGCGCCGTTGCCCCGGCCCCTGCTGCCGCCCCTATCGACCCCGGTGCTGGGGCTAGGGGCTGTGCCGCCCAAGGCGGTCCCCCGGTGATGGCGAGGAGGCGGTGGGGGCGATCGCTGCTGAGCAGCAGCTTGCTAGCCCTGAGCTTGGCGGCGGTGGCCCCACCCCGCGCCGCCTTGGCCCAGCTCAACAGCTATTGCCAAGTTACCCAGGCGGAAGCTTCCCGTAAGGAGCAGTTGCGTCAAGCCGCCTTTGCTGGGGATAGCCAGGCCCAAGCCCAATATTTCACCCTGCTGCGGGAACACAGCGCCGCCATGCAGCGGTGTCGCCAAACCACGTGGCCCCGTGAGCAAGCGGTGTGGTTGCGGGTGTATCCCTGCGATCTGCAACCCGGCATCCTCGAAGCGGTGATGGACCGCATCGTTAACCTGGGCTACAACCACGTCTATGTGGAGGCGTTCTACAGTGGCCAGGTGCTGCTGCCCAGCGGTGACAACCCGACGGTATGGCCTTCGGTGGTGCAGGCGCGCGGCTATGAGCAACGGGATTTGCTGGCGGAGGCGATCGCCAAGGGGCAGCAGCGGGGCCTGGAAATGCACGCTTGGGTGTTTACCCTCAACTTTGGCTATACCTATGGGCAACGGCGAGATCGCCAAGCGGTGCTGGCCCGCAATGGTCGGGGCCAAGATACCCTGGCCTTTGCCCGCAGTGGAGCCATCAGCAACGCCGAAGAGATCTTTATCGATCCCTACAGCTTCCAAGCCCAGCAAGACTATCAGCGCATGTTAGAGGCGGTGGCCCGCCGCCGTCCCCGCACCGTACTGTTCGACTATGTGCGCTATCCCCGAGGTACGGGGGGCTATTCCGTCGTTAGTCGGGTGGAGGATCTTTGGATCTACGGGGATGCCTCTCGCCAAGCCCTGTTCCAGCGGGCGATGAACCAAAAGGGCCTAGAGCTGATCCGGCGCTACTTAAGCCGGGGCTATTTGGTGGATTCAGACATTGACGAAGCCCACCAGCTTTATCCCAATGAAGGGGATTTTCTCTGGCAAAGCCGTACCCCTTCCGCTGATTGGCAGTCGGTGCCCGCCTCGGTGCGGCGACCCTATCTGCAAAATGAACTGTGGCGGCTGAGTGTGGCCCACGCAGTGCAAGGGGTGGTGGATTTTGTCACCCGCATGGGCCAAGTGGCGCAACAACAGGGGTTGCAGTCGGGGGCTGTCTTTTTCCCTGGGGGCAATCGAGCTGTGGGCAATGGCTATGACTCCCGCCTCCAGTTTTGGGACCGCTTCCCCGCTTGGATGAATTGGCACCCGATGGCCTACGCGGTGTGCGGCAACAGCGGCTGCATTTTGGAGGAGATTCGCCAAGTGCTCAATGCTGCTGGACCACGGGGGGCACAGTTTGTGAAACCTGCCCTGGCGGGGGTATGGGGGCAGTCGGTGCGGAACCGTCCGTCGTTAGAGGCACAAATGCAGGCGATTCAGCGGGGTACCCCAGAGATCGATTCGGTCAGTCACTTTGCCTATTCTTGGCAAGACCCAGAATTTGATAACCGCCGCAAGTTCTGCCAGCTTTAGGCCCACACTAAATCTGCCCTTCGTCCTTCTACCGAGAATTCTGGCATGACGATTTACGTTAACCTGAGTTCGGGTTAAGCGGCATTCCCGTTCCTGTAGGGGCGCACTAGCGAAGCCATGCCCCTAGGG
>JAQCHG010000411.1 GCA_027619675.1 Cyanobacteriota bacterium | reverse complement strand
GGTAAATCAATCATGGTCAGTGGGTGTGAATCAAAATGATAATAATGCTTTAATGTTGGATTCGGATTCTTGTCCTCTGCAAACCACGTTTATATCAATACTGTTGCGGTGATGCGTTAATTGACGAGATCGCCCCCATCAACACAATTGATAGCCGCGATTGACCCAATAATGCCAATCTGAGATGGCCTGCTGGGTTTCTGCATCGACATCCGCGATCGCCTCAAGGGTGGACATTTCCCACCGGAGATTCTTATCTCGCGGAAAATTGCGTCTACCTGATGCTGCTATGGGGATTCATGAATCAGGGCGATCTCGCACCCATCAACACAATTGATAGCCGCGATTGACCCAGTAATGCCAATCTGAGACAGCCTGCTGGGTTTCTGCATCGACATCCGCGATCGCCTCAAGCTGCATCAACGGCACCGCCAGCGTATCCCCCTCGTAATCAATATCCACAAACATTTCCTTCTCGCATTCTTCCTCTGGTGCCATCCCGATGACTTGTACGGTGGCCCCTTCCTTCAGGGGAGAAATTCGTCGCTTCGTCACACAGACCGCCGAGAAAGGGCACTGCATCCGATCTTCCAGATAGTAGTACCAACCCATTGCCTGCTCTTCTGGGCCATAGGCATCCACCACAATCTCCATAGAGATGCGGTGTTCCCGCTCAGCATCTTTGTCTACCTGTGCCATTGCTTGAATCTCAATGCTGTCTTGAGTCGTACCACAGGTTGGCACTCAGGGACAGGTTCCTGGCAGCTAATGGGATGACCCGCTCCGCTACCGTTTAGGAACCTGTCCCCTGGGCAGTTTAGGGACCTGTCCCGAGTGCCGCTAGGGCAAGGTGCGGCGGCGGGTCATGACGCTGATGAACTCGCCGTTGCGTCCGGTGGGCAGCGGTTCGCTCCAGGCGATGCGCTCGCAATAGCCGAGGACGGCCATGCGGTTGATGGCCTCGATCAGCGCGCCGTAGTCGCCCAAGAGAATGTGGCGGACGGCCTCTGAGTTGAAGCTGGGTAGGTTGAAACCGGGGGAGGCACTGGCCCCCCCGCTGGATGCTTGAAACATGCGGTTGTTCTCCGTTTTCGGCAGGAAAACGGGGAATTGTCTAGCTTCTTCCCTGAAAGGTTTAACGAAACGCTAGATCATAGAATGATCCCAGATATCTCGTCTTACCACTGCTAAGTCGGGATGTTCAGGGGATTTGAGGAGTTGCTGCTCCTCTCTTCCCCGCCTAGAACCATTCCCCGCGTGACAGAAGATAATAGACCATGGGATCGGGGCGTTCAACCGTATTTGTGATCAGGCCATGACCGCCTGTGCTGTTGTTGTCCCTACTGGGATTCGCCAATGAGGGTAAAGGCGGCCCAGTTGATGGGGTTGGGGTAGCGATCGCGGGTTGCCAGCATCGCCTGCCGCAGGGCTTGGGCCTTGTCGCCGTGGCGCAGCCATTCGTCGTAGAACACCGTCATCAACGCCCCCGTGGGGGCATCGGGCACCGACCACAGAGACACGATCACGCTGGGCACCCCCGCCGCAATAAAGGCGCGGGAGAGGCCCGTCACCCCATCCCCCGTCAGTTCACCGCCCCCGGTATTGCAGGCGCTGAGTACCACCAGCTCCGCTTGCAGCCGAAAGGTGAGCAGCTCCTCAACGGTGATCAGGCCGTTGTCAGAGAAATAGGCCACCTGGTTAGTACCCGGCACCGCAATGCCCTGGGTAAAGCCCTCACCCGATTGGGCCACCGCGATCGCCCCTGGCATGTCTGCAATCACAATGCCGTCCAGCAGTCCATGGGTGGCTAGGTGAATCAGGCTGGCGCTGGACAACCGCTCTAGGATGGCGCTTTTGGTGGCGGCGGCCCCAATCAGTGGGGTTGTGCCTAACCGAGCGGCAATGGTGCGGGCTTCCTGTTCGGCCCCTGGCAGGGGCGGCAGTTGCAAGACCTCGCCCCGGTTGAGGCGCACCGGACCGTAGGTGGGGTTGCCCACAATCAGCGGGTTGCTGAGGGCCGATCGCGATCGCTGCCGTGATTGGGCCGTCAGTTGCAGCGCTTGGATCGAGGGGGCGCTCAGGGGGGTGTGGTGGTCGATCAGATAGCTGCCATCGGCGGCTTGCAGGGCGGGAAACGGCACCAAAAATAGGACAAAATCCGGCACAAAAATCACCGGGTCGGTGGGATCCTCGCTGAGGTAGTCGGCAATGGGGGCGATCAGCAGGTCATGGAGCGATCGCAAATAGCTGTTTTGCAGAGCGGGGGCGGTTTCCGGCAGCGTCAACCGCTCTGGGTTAGCCGCCAACACCGTCAACCCCCGCGCCCCCAAGCCGCTGCGCACCCCCGACACCAAATCCTGCAAATCCTCGTGATTCCCTGGCAATTGGTCAAAGGGCACCGCCTGCTGGTGAAACCGAATGTCGCCCTCGGGGGTAATCACCCAGGTCAGCAGGGCCGGGGCGGTTTCGTCATCCCAGCCGCAGCGATCCACAAAAAGGTCAAAGCTGTAGGTGACCAAGGTGGCCTGACGGTTGCGGGCAATCTGCCGCATGTCCTCTAAATTGGGGGCCGCCACCCGCAGGCCGGGCTGCTTCACCGCCCAGAGGGCTTCGAGGGCGCGGGTGCGGCCCCGCTCGATCGCCACCAGCGCCGCCTCGGTCTTGCCCTGGGCAATCAGCACCCGTTGCAACATTAGGTACAGGTTGCTGCTGCTGAGGGGGCTGTTGAAGAACTCTGCAAAGTCGCGAATCTGGCGATCCAGTTCCGCATCCCCGTCAAAAGGACCCTCTAAGGGGGCGTTAAACACCGCCTCGAACTGATCAATGCCCTGTTGCAGCAGGGTTTCTGCCTCCGCAAACCGCCCCGCCTTGATCAACACCTGGGCCATGCTGGCCAGGGTCCACAATTCCTGTTGCAGCAGGTAGGGGTCCCACAGGGACGGTTGGGCCGCTGCGTTGCGGCGGTAAATGTCATAGGCGGGGCGGTACAGGCCCAGGGCCGCATCCCACTGGTTACGGCACTGCAATTCTGACCCTACCCGGCGCATTTTCAACGGGTCCCGCAGGGCTATGGCCGCTTCCCCTTGGCGTTGCAGGGCTGTCGTGGCTGCCTGGGGTTGGTTCAAGCCGTCATAAATCGCTGCCAACCGATCCAGCACCCAAAATTCTGCCTCCACATCCCCCAGGGCTTGGAAGCGATCGCGGGCGGCCTCTAAAGATTGGCGGGCAGCGGCCAGATCCCCCGCCTGGTATTGGGCTTCCCCCTGGTCCCGCAGGGTCCGGGCCGCCGCCGCCGGATCCGCCCCATTGGCTGCGATGGCGGTGAACTGCCCCGCTGCCACCCGGCCAATCAAGGGTTCTTCGAGGCCCCTATCGGTGTCAATGTTGAGGCGCACC
>JAQCHG010000410.1 GCA_027619675.1 Cyanobacteriota bacterium | reverse complement strand
CCGCCGATTGGGAATGTTTTGACCCGGTGGATTGGCCCGCTGGGGGCGATCGCTTCACGGTCGTCGCCCTTGACTTTGGCATCAAGCGCAACATCCTGCGCCGCCTGACCCGTTACGGCTGCCGGGTGATCGTGGTGCCAGCCAACACCCCTGCCGAAGCCATTTTGGCCTACAACCCTGACGGTATTTTCCTCTCCAATGGGCCAGGGGACCCCGCCGCCGTCACCGACGGCACCCGGACGGTGCAGGCCCTGCTGGCGCACCAACTGCCCACCTTTGGCATCTGCATGGGCCATCAAATTTTGGGGCTGTCCTTGGGGGCCAAGACCTTTAAGCTCAAATTTGGCCACCGGGGGCTCAATCAACCCTGCGGCCTCAAGGCCCAGGTGGAAATTACCAGCCAAAACCATGGATTTGCGATCGCGGCGGACTCCCTTCCGGAGGCCAGTGTCGAAATTACCCACCTCAACCTCAACGATCACACCGTCGCCGGACTGCGCCACCGCAGTTTGCCCCTATTCTCTGTGCAATACCATCCCGAAGCCAGCCCCGGCCCCCACGATGCCGACTATCTATTTCGGCAGTTTGTGGACTTGATGCGAGAGCATCGTCCCACCCCATAGCCCTGCTCAACGGGGGGACTGAGCCCAGTCAAATGCTGGTAAAACCAACCGTTTACAGGCTGGTTAGTTTGCTTGCGGTTCCCCCAAACCTGACCTATACTTAGGGCTCAAATTCAGAGTTGGCTTATTTCGGGAGGTCTCCCATCGCTGAATCACTGGCCCTAACCGTAAGTCTGAGAGGCACCCGCGAAGTTAGGGCGAACTGTCAAATCTGTCGCCTCACGGGTTTACTGGATGCATTTTCAGAGCCAACCTTCCGCAAAGTCTTAACCCGCCTTGTGGAAGAGGGTCCAGCTAACCTGATTCTGGATCTCTCAGGCATTGACTTTGTCGATAGCTCCGGCCTCGGGGCTATGGTGCAACTGGTCAAAAAAGCAAAAGACGTGGGGGGAAGCGTTCAGGTGATTGCCAACCCTCGGGTCATGCAGACGGTGAAGCTGGTCAGGCTAGAAAAGTTTCTGTCCATTCGGCCATCGGTGGATGAAGCCCTCGCCACTTTGGAATAGGCGTCCACCCTGGGGATCTGGAATGTGTGGGTCACTGCTGACCATAGGGAATCATGACGCCACCTGATGCGGTTTGGTCGGTCCAACTCATGGCACGTTTTTGGGCCGCTCCCAATCCTGCTGATGACCCACCTCCCCTTGCCCCAGCGGCAACCCTGAACGAATCCCAGCTACAGCAGCTTTCCCCCCAAGCGCTGGCCTACATTGGGGATGCGGTCTTTGAACTGTTTGTGCGAGGATCCTATCTGCTGCCCCCCCGCCGCCTCCAGACCTACCATCAACAGGTGGTAAATCAGGTCAGGGCCGAGCAGCAGGCGGCTTCCTTCCAAAAGTTGTTGCCCCATCTCACCCCAGAGGAGCAAGCTATTTTCAAGCAGGGCCGCAATGCTGCCCCCAGTCGTGGGCGACGGGCTGATGCGGCCATTTATGGTCAGGCCACTGGGTTTGAAACGCTGCTGGGCTATCTATACCTCAGGGATCCCCATCGCTTGAAGACATTGCTGGGATACGTTCTGTAAAGATCTCCTGACTGTTTGGGCAAGATTGCCCCCTACCTTTTCATTACTGTTTCTAATCTTTGCACTGGGGGATCACGATCCCCCCAATCGATCATGAGTAACCCTCGTCCGTCCCGCCCTGCCCATGACAAGCCCCGCCGTCGGGGATCAGCCCCCGCCCCTCGGCGCAGCGGCGGACGACGATCGCTGGATCCCGTCACCCCAGGACGCCCCCAAAAACGGGTGAAGCCCCGCCGCGATCGGGAGGATCGCCCCACCCCTGACGGGGGCGATGCTTGGAAACGGGAGCGGCCCTCAAGCCCCGCGTCGGATCGCCCCCGGACCCAGTCCCCCGCGCCCCGTTCAGGGGGATGGGATCGCGATCGCCCCCCCCGCAGCCGAGAGGCTCGGCCTCGGGATGGTAAAGGGCGGCGGTTCAGCGATCGCGACGGGTTTCGCAGCCGGGATCAGCGTGAATTCCCCCCCGAGACGCTGACCTCGGAGGAGCGTTCAGACTACATCTATGGTCGCCACGCTATTGAGGCGGCGATCGCCGGGGATCGCTCCCTTAATCGCATCTGGATCAACGAAAGGTTGCGCTACGACGGTCGTTTCACCGCCCTCATCACCGAGGCCAAGGCAGACGGCGTGGTGATAGATGAGGTGGATAGTCGCCGCCTCAGCCAAATGGCCCAGGGCCAAAATCACCAGGGCATCATTGCCCAAGTGGCCGCCTACAGCTATTGGGAACTGGCCGATCTGATCACCAATGCCAAAGCCAAAAGTACCCGTCCGGTCATTTTGGCGGCGGATGGCATCACTGATCCCCATAATCTGGGGGCGATTATTCGCAGTGCAGAGGCGATCGGAGCCCAGGGATTAGTGATCCCCCAGCGTCGTGCCGTAGGGGTTACCTCCACCGTCAGTAAGGTGGCGGCGGGGGCGGTGGAACACTTCCCCATTGCTCGGGTAGTGAACCTCAAGCGGGCCTTAGAAACCTTGAAAACCGAGGGGTTTTGGATTTACGGCTTAGCGGCAGAGGCCAGTCAATCCGTGCACACAGTTCAGTTCAATGCCGCTACAGTGTTAGTGGTGGGCGCTGAAGGAGATGGCCTTAGCCTCACGGTCCAGCAAAGTTGCGATAGCGTTGTTTCTATCCCGTTATCGGGCAGTACCCCCAGCCTCAATGCCTCCGTGGCAACGGGTATGGCCCTGTATGAGATTTACCGACAGCAGTGGGGACAGCGCATCCAGCTTAATGCTTTGCAAAACAGAAAGTAACAGAGTATAAACAAAACGAGAAGGCAGTCTGTTGACGTCGCATCGCTCTTGTTCCGTCTGACGCAGCATAGGTAAGCAGGCATTGACAATGAAAAATCTTTTTAGTCGCATCTTCGGGTCGGTCATTGGGTCTAACAAAGCGTGGTGGGTAGAAATTAAGACCGAGGCCCCCACATGCACCTATTACTTTGGGCCATTTGACATCGCTCAAGAAGCAGAGTTGGCAAAACAGGGCTACATCGAGGACCTTGAGCAAGAAAACGCTCAAAATATCCAAGCAACGGTGATGCAGTGCAGCCAGCCCAATCCCCTCACCGTGTTCGATTATTCCCGTGAGGCTACGGCCCCTGTTGGGATGCCTGCCTTTAGCGGTCAATCCTAAGCTGTACCGCCTTCAACCGCTGGTCTAAGTCCACTGGATGCCTCAAGGGGGCCGCAGCCAGTGCATCCGACTGATTCAACCTGATTAACCAACATGGGCGAAGCAACTGAG
>JAQCHG010000409.1 GCA_027619675.1 Cyanobacteriota bacterium | reverse complement strand
AGCACCCGGTCCCTCGCCGCCCCACGAGATCGCGCTGCCTGCAACGGCTGCAACCCACCCGCCAGTTGCACCGCAGGCACCAGCAACGCAGAGCAGAGGGCAAAACCGAATAGCTTGGTGGGGCGGGCCATGGGGCGATCTCCGGCATGGGGGTGACATCCACAACTATTGCCGAGCCCAGTCAGCATATTCAACACCTTGGCGGAAGGGAGCCAACAGATTGCCCAATCAGGGTGAGCCTAAGTGAAGCGGCTGGCGGCTCGACTCAGAACCTTGAGGATTGCGCCAGATGAGGCGGCGGCAACTCTGTCTTGGCTGGAGTGAGGCGATCGCCGCAGGTTGCAACAATTTTTTTAGGTGCGCTGGGCGGCCTCAGACCTATAAAGGGGGAACACCGCCGTTAACCCTGGAGTAGTCCAATGGACTGTGTTGCCAAGCTGCTGGGTCTGATCACCATCACCCTAATCGTTATCTACCCCACAAAAGGATCCGCAACAGCATCAGCTCTGAGATCATCTGGGCCACTGGAAGCTATCGACACCCCTGCCCTCGCCCAGCGTAATGCCCGCGAAGCAGATGCGATCCGATTGTTCCAACAGGGGATGGAGTATTTCACCCATAACCGCTTGGCAGAGGCGATCGCAGCTTGGGAAACCGCGTTAAGGATTCTCGAAGATCTTGATCATCGCCATGGGCAAGCCCTCACCCTCAATAACTTGGGGGTTGCTTACATTCGCTTAGATCAGTACGAATTGGCCATTGCAGCCCTAGAACAGCTCTTACCCCTAACGATTGATTTAGGGGATGTTGCTGCTGAAGGCCGCGCCTTAGGGAATTTAGGAGTTGCCCATTTAAAACTAAGTGAATATGAAGCAGCCCTTGGTTTTATCCAGCAACAGCTAGACCTAGCACAGAGGCTGGATGATGTAACCTCAGAGGCGATCGCCTTAGGTAATCTAGGGTTGGTTTATGATCAACTCGGGCAATCTGAACGGGCCATCTCTTTTCATCAACGGGTATTGGCGATCGCCCAAGCTGAGGGCAATCGAAATTGGGAAAATACCGCATTAGGAAATTTAGGCATTGCCTATATCGACTTGGAGGATTATGGGCGTGCAATTGATTTCTTAGAAGATGCCGTTGCTATTGGCCGAGATGAAAATGATCTGAGCGGACAAGGAACTACCCTCAATAATCTAGGGCTGGCCTATGAAGGGGTGGATGACTATGAGCGTGCTATTCAACTTTACGAGCAGGCACTTGACCTTTTTGTGAGGGTAAGCGATCGCTCTGGGGAAAGTTCGACCTTGGGTAATTTGGCCAATGTCTATCGCGCCTTAGAACAATACAACCGGGCTATCAATTTGTACGATCAACAGTTGGCGATCGCCCGTGATATTGGCGATCGTGCTGGAGAAAGTCGTGCCCTTTATAATCAAGGACTAACCCATCTGCTAGTCGAGCAATTTATACAAGCAGAAGCTGTTTTGGAACAGGCTATAGATATCTTAGATGCCCTGCGCAGCCCAACCCTAAGCGATACCGATCAAATTTCTCTTTTTGATACCCAGCAGGCCACCTTTCACCTTTTGCAGCAGGTTCTGGCTGTCCAGGGTAAATATGGGCCTGCCCTCACCATTGCCGAGCGGGGCCGTGCCCAGGCATTCTCGGCGTTGCTGATGCGGCAGCTTAACCCCGATGGGGCTGCTACCTCCTTGCCATCGGTATCCCTTGAAGCGATTCAATCCCTGGCTCAACGGCAGCAAATTACCCTACTTGAATATTCGCTGGCACGAGTAGACGAGTTTATCCCCACGCTCTACATCTGGGTTGTCTCTCCCGATGGGGTGATCGCCTTCCGCCAACAACCCCTCAGCGACATCGACCTCACCGCCCTCGTTACCGACACCCGCGATGCCCTGGGCGTTGGCGAATATAGCCGTGCCGGAGCCCGCCCCAGAACCAACCCCCGTGATCTCGCCCGCCTCCGGGAAAAAGCCGATGAGAATTTGCGGCAACTCCATCAAATTCTCATCGACCCGATCGCGGATCTCCTCCCCATCAACCCCGACGCAAACGTTGCCTTCATCCCCCAGGGAGAACTCTTCCTCGTCCCCTTCCCGGCGCTGAAAGATGCTAATGGGGATTATTTGATCGAGAATCACACCATCCTGACGGCCCCGTCTATCCAGGTATTGCAACTCACCCACGACCTCGCCGATCAATCCCCCTCGGCTTCGACTCCGCTCAGCCAGCAGGGGCTCAGCCAGCGGGCGTTGATTGTGGGAGATCCAGCCATGCCCACCGTTACCTTCCTGTCAGAAGCAGGTAGCTTTGAGGCTGTGCGGTTGCAGCCTCTGTACGGGGCGCGGCAAGAGGCAGAAGCGGTGGGCGCTACCCTCAACGCCTCCGCCCTGCTGGGGGATGCGGCCACCGAAGCCAGGGTGAAACAGCAGATCGCCAGTGCCGCCCTGATTCACCTGGCCACCCATGGCTTGCTGGAATACGGCGACCCGCGTCAGACCGGCAGCCGTGATACCCCAGGGGCGATCGCTCTGGCTCCCGGCAATGGTGAGGATGGTCTGTTGACCTCCACCGAGATCTTGCAGATGGAGTTGCAAGCCGACCTGGTGGTGTTGAGCGCCTGCGACACCGGGCGGGGGCGCATCACTGGGGATGGGGTAATCGGTCTGTCGCGCTCCTTCATTGCTGCGGGGGTGCCCAGCGTCATCGTCTCCCTGTGGGCGGTGCCCGATGCGCCGACAGCGGAGCTGATGACGGAGTTCTACAACCAACTGGCCCAGGGACAGACCAAAGCCCAGGCCCTACGGCAAGCGATGTTGATCACCATGCAAACCCACCCCGACCCCAAGAATTGGGCAGCCTTTACCTTGATCGGCAATGCCGAATAGGGCAGCGTGAGGGCAGGGATTACAGCGCGCGCGGATTCAGAAGAATGGAAACGATAGCGCATGAATAAGTCGATCGCCCCCAGCGCTAGTCATGATTGGTAGAGGCAATTGCCCCACCGCGTCGTTCATCGCCCCCAGAAAGGATGACCCCCACCGATCGCTACTGGCATCTACTGCGCCTAGATAACCGAGGCCAGTGCCGCCACTATCCCCAGCCCCAAGTGCGCGACTGGCTGCAAGCCCAGTTGAGCCAATGGGCTTTGTCCCTGCCCCAGGACGACAAGCAAGTGCAGCATCTATTGCTGGACTGGAGCCAACGTCAAGATGCCGACGCCACCTTAGCGTTACTGAGTCTGCGTTGCTACGTATCCCATTGCATTCGACGAGGTTGCTTGGTGGTTGCCCGTCGCTTTGGCTCAGACCATGGCTTCACCCACCGAGATCTATACCCCTATGTGCTGGATGATGACGGTCGCCCAGTTGGGGCCTATC
>JAQCHG010000408.1 GCA_027619675.1 Cyanobacteriota bacterium | reverse complement strand
ACGGATGCTCTGGGGTGGAGCGTCACGGCATCCCCTCCATCGACTGATTCCGAACTGACGTTATCCGTGGATGCAGTAGCGGTTCGTCGCTCAGGCCTTTTTGTGCCCTGCCCCATCCTTGAAGCTGCGCTTGGAAACTGAGCCTCTCTGGGGGCATGCCTCTGTGCGCCCTAGCCCACAGCATTTCTCCCTAGAATACTCACCCCCATCCTTGGGCACTCAAAGCCCCTGATTGGATGCTTGGTGCAAGTTCTCTGCCGGGGCGATCGCGTCAAACGTAACCAGCCATCGGGACATCCTCTCCCCCATAAAAGGCTAACGGGGCTCAGTCTTAGGATGACCAAACCCCGTTAACGTAGGGAATTCAAGATGAATAAACAGTGATTCAGACTTCAAACAAACTGTAGAGTGGACTGAAACAATCGATACAAAGGGTTTTCAGGTTTGGCTTTGCAACGTATGCCATCTGCATTGGTTGGACTGGCTCGAAGCACGTTGTCCCTATTTTAGATGCCGTCTAAAGCCATTTGAGGTGCTTTTGGGAAGCGTCACCAGCTCTTTAGTAGTAGATTCAACTGAGCTTGTATGGATATTTAGTTGTCCTTTGTTATTTACTAAAGTACCACAGTCACTTGGTGATCGTGGGGCTGTTTACGCAAGTTCACGGCCGTTGAGATAACTTGCCTGTGTGAACAACATTTCCCCCAGAGGGTTTTCTGTGAGCTATGCAAACAGCGGGCAGGGCTCCCCAGAACCCTACCCGCTGAGTGAACCCACAAAGGGGAGCAATTTAAATCAGCGTCAGCAGATAGATCAGGCTGAACAACACAATCCAGACAATATCCACAAAGTGCCAGTAAATCTCCGCCATCTCCACTCCGGTGTGCTTCTCAGCTCCGTAGTGGTCTTGGCGGCGCGATCGCCACAACACCCCCAAGATCAGCACCAGCCCGATGAACACATGCAGGCCATGGAAACCCGTCATCAGGTAAAAGCAATTGCTGAACAGGTTGGTGGTGAGGCCGTACCCCAGGCTGGCGTACTCGTAAACCTGACCTGCCAAGAAGACCGCCCCCATCAGGGCTGTAATGATGTACCACTTGCGCAACCCTGCCACATCACCCTTTTTGATAGCGACATCGCCATAGTGGATGACAAAGCTGCTAGAGACCAGGATGACCGTATTGATGGCAGGGAGCAGGAGTTCCACCTCAGTCCCCTCTGGGGGCCAAGCGGCAGCTTCGGCGCGATAAACCAAAAAGAGAACAAAGAAACCCGCAAACATCAAGAATTCTGAGCAGAGGAAGGTGATGAGACCAATCACCCGCAAATCTTGATGTTCCTCATGGGCGACAGCCACGGGGGTCGCCTGGACATTGGAGTCAACGGTGCCTTGCATAGTTCTAGGCTGAGAGGGACAAAGCGGTTTAGCCAAATCTTGCGAACGGGACATGGACGGGAGCAGGGCTGGGATGTCAGGGCTCTGCACCCACCAGAGTCTAGAGACGCCCGTTCACAGAGTTGGCCTTGACATGGCTGGGGCGTAACCCCAGCCACAGCAGGGATAGGGCGGACAAGCCGCCCCTGGGTTAAGAACTGGAAGTCCCAGACGGTTCTGGCTGGGGTTCTTCCCCATAGGCATAGGGGCCTTGGGTTACCACGGGTAGCACCGCCCAGTTTTCAATGGCTGGGGGAGAAGCCGTGGTCCATTCCAGGGTTTTTGCATTCCAAGGATTACCCCCAGCGGGTTGGCCCTTGCTCCAGCTCCAAATGGCGTTGATGAAGGGCAGCACCGACACCCCCAGCAAAAATGCCCCGAAGGTACAGAGCTGGTTGATGCTCTGGAATTGGGGATCGTACATGGCCACCCGGCGAGGCATCCCCTTCAGCCCCAGTTCATGCATGGGCAAGAAGGTGAGGTTGGTGCCAATGAAGGTCAGGACAAAGTGCAACTTGCCCAGACCTTCATTCATGTAGCGCCCGGTGATTTTGGGGAACCAGTGGTAGATGCCCGCATAGATGCCAAATACCGACCCGCCAAACAGCACATAGTGGAAGTGAGCCACCACGTAGTAGGTGTCGTGGACGTGGATATCCACGGGGGCGGTGCCCAGGGTGACGCCACTGAGGCCCCCCAACACAAACATGGCCAGCAGCCCGATGGCAAACAGCATGGCGCTGGTGAAGCGAATCTTGCCGCCCCACAGGGTTGCCACCCAGCTAAAGATCTTCACCCCCGTGGGTACCGCCACAATCAGGGTGGAGACGGTAAAGAACATCCGCATCCAAGGGGGGGTACCGCTGGTGAACATGTGGTGGACCCACACAAACAGCCCCACTAAGCAGATGGTTAGGGAAGAATAGGCGATCGCCTTATAGCCAAAAATCGGCTTGCGGGCATGGACCGGAATCACCTCCGACATGATGCCGAAGATGGGCAAAATCATCAGATACACCGCCGGGTGGGAATAGAACCAGAACAGGTGTTGGTACATGACCACATCACCCCCCGCCTCGGGGCGAAAGAAGGACGTGCCAAAGTTGATGTCAAACAGCAACAGCACCAACCCCGCCGCCAGCACCGGCGTCGAGAACAGCGCCAGGATGGAGGTGGCCAAAATCGCCCAGCAGAACAGGGGCAGATCATCCCAACTCATGCTGGGGACGCGCATCTTCCAAATGGTGACGATGAAGTTCACCGCCCCCAGGATGGAGGACGTCCCGGCGCAGACGATCGCCAAAATCCACATGGATTGGGCCGTATTGGCGGTAATCAAGCTCAAAGGCGGATACGATGTCCACCCCGCCTGGGCACCGCCGAAAAAGAAACTGCCTAGGATGAGCGCGCCAGCGGGCACCGTGACCCAAAAGGCTAGGGCATTCAACTTGGGGAAGGCCATATCCCGCGCCCCAATCATCAAGGGCACCAGGTAGTTACCAAAGCCTCCGATCGCCCCCGGCACAATCCACAGAAAGATCATGATGGTGCCGTGGTTGGTCAAAAAGGCGTTGTACAGGTTTGGATCCAGCAGATCCGCCGCTGGGGTTGCCAACTCAGCCCGCATGGCCAGGGCCATCAGACCACCGACAAGATAAAAGATGAAGGACATGACCAGGTATTGGATGCCAATTACCTTGTGGTCAACGTTGAAGGTGAAGTAGTGGTACCACTTCCACTTTTCAGGGTGGTGATGGGGAGAACCACCGCCAAGGGTCATCTCCCGATCGGTAATATTTGCTTGAGCCATAAAGCTGGATAACTTGCGTATGGATAACTAGGAATAGAAACGGAGCACAGCCTTCTGTCGAAGGAAGGCATCAGGGGCGCTGGGGGGCCAACTGGGCCATCAGATGGGTGTCCATGGCCAACGCCTCGCCATAGGGGGCTAGGTATTCCGCTGGAGAAAGATCGGCGG
>JAQCHG010000407.1 GCA_027619675.1 Cyanobacteriota bacterium | reverse complement strand
CGGTGCAGCGGTTGGTGTGGGAGGGGCTGTATGAAACGCCCCAGGGACGCAGTTACTTTGCCCCCGATGCGCGCCATGATTTTTTGTTTTCCTACTTTGACAGTGATTTAGACATTGCCCGTCAGTCGGGCGATCGCGTCGGCGAAGCCAATGCTCTTCTGAACCTGGGCTTGGCCCGTCACCTAGGGGGCAGTTTCTACACCGAAGCGGAAGCCTACTATGAGGAAGGGCTGGCGGTGGCGGCAACCCTCAGCGATCGCACCTGGGAAATCATGTTCCTGGGCAACCTCAGCCTGCTGCATCTGCAAAATTCCCTGTTCTACCGGGATGCGGTGGACTATCTGGATCAGCTCTACAGCTACACCTGGCCGGGAGCCTACTACTACGCGGGCACCGATCCCACCTGGGTGGGCAAGGTGCTGGGCAACCTGGGCAAGCTCTATTTCGGCGCAGACTATTACGGGCGGGCCTTAGACACCCATCAACAGCGCCTCGCCCTGGCGCGGGAACTGGGGGACACCGCTGGAGAAGCCCAGGCCCTGGGGGATCTGGGCACCGTTTACCAGGGCCTGGGGGACTACGCCACCGCCATTGACTACCACCAGCAGCAATTGGCCCTGGGTCGGCAGCGCCAAGACGATCGCGCCATCGCCCAGGCCCTCTCTAGCCTGGGGATTGCCGCCCACAGCCAGGGCAACTACGCCCAAGCACGGGATTATCAGCAGCAATTTCTGCAATTTGCCCGCGATCGCAACCACCTGCTCTGGCAAGAACAGGCCCTGGCTAACCTGGCCGGAGCCTACCTCTTCCTCGGCGATACGGATCGGGCCATTGCCCTCTACGAGGAGGCCCTAGCCATTGCCGATCGCCTAGCGGAAACCCAAATGCGCCTGGCCATCCGCAACAACCTGGGGTTGGTGTACCAGCAACGGGGAGATTTGGATCAGTCCCGGCAAGTCTATCAACGCTCCATCTCAGCGGCCTACATTCGAGACAACCCCCAAGCCCTGGCCACCGCCCTCAACAACCTGGGGGCGACGGAGGTGCGGGCGGGCAACTGGGCCGCCGCGAGCGTTGCCTTTTACGGCAGTTTGATCCAGTTGGAATCGGCCCGAGGGCGCTTGGGGGGCGACGACGCCCACAAGGTGTCGCTGTTTGAAACCCAGCGCTTTCCCTACGACAATTTGCAGAGTTTGCTGTTGGCCCAAGATCAGCCCACCGCTGCCCTAGAAGTGGCAGAACGGGGCCGCGCCCAAGTCTTTGCCGATCTGCTTAGCCGTCGTCTGGGCAGCAGTCGCCGCCAGCATACGGATTCTGCGGACTTCAGGGTTTCCTTGCACTTTAGGGACATGGTGACCCTGGCCCGCGATCGCCAAGCCACCCTGGTGGAATATGCGCTGCTGTCGGCCCCTGGCAACGGACGGGCCAAGTCCGATCGCCTCATCATCTGGGTAATTCACCCCGACGGCACCCTCACCGCCCGCCAAATCCGGCTGGGGGCCGTTTTGCCAACGGGCACCGACTCCCTAGAAGCATTGGTGCAGGTCAGTCGAGCGGCGGTGGGGGTGCGGGGGCTGGGGATTGCGGCGATCGGCAATGGACTCGCCAGCCAGGTCGGCACTACCGCCAGTACCGACGCCAACCTGCGGTTACAACCCCTGGCGGATCTGCTGATCGCCCCCATTGCGGATCTGCTGCCGTCGGATCCTGACCAGCCCGTGATCATCGTGCCCCAGGGGGAATTATTCCTGGTGCCCTTTGCCGCCCTGCCCCTGGCGGCGGGCGGGACGATGGTTGATCAGCACACCCTGGTGGTGGTGCCCTCCCTACAGGTATTGCGGTTGACGGCGCAATTGGACACCACGCCCCCCGTTTCCCTCAACAGTCGGGCCGCTGGCGGGGCGTTGGTGGTGGGCAATCCCCAGATGCCCCAGGTACCGCCCCAGTTTGGCACAGCCCCCCAACCGCTCCCGGCCCTACCGGGTACGGAAGCAGAGGCGATCGCCATCGCCCAATTGCTCAACATTGATCCCCTGCTGGGGGGGGCCGCGACGGAAACGGCGGTGAAGCAACGGTTGCGATCGGCCCGGCTCGTCCACCTCGCCACCCATGGGCTGCTGGATGAAACCCAGGGCTTAGAGAGCGCCATTGCCCTCGCGCCATCTAGCCAGGATGACGGCCTGCTGACGGCGGCGGAGCTACTGGAGTTGGCGGTGCCCGCTGACCTGGTGGTGTTGAGCGCCTGCGACACCGGACGGGGGCGCATTACCGGGGATGGGGTGATTGGCCTATCGCGATCGCTGTTGGCGGCAGGGGTGCCCCGCCTAGTGGTGTCCCTCTGGCAGGTGCCCGATCAGCCCACGGCGGATCTGATGACCGCCTTTTACGCCGCCATGCAGCAGGGCCAAGACCCCGCCCACAGCCTCCGGACGGCGATGCTGCAAACCCGCGATCGCCATCCCCAGGTGGGAGATTGGGCCGGGTTTGTCGTGGTGGGGGATGGGACTCGGTTGTAGGGGACAGGCCCCTGCGCCCGATGCCGAATCGGTTGCCGCTCAGGAAAGGGAGATTTTAAAAGCCCAAATCAGCCTTGGCGGCTTCAGCGGCCTTAAACACCGTCTCATCGGGTAACTCTTCCCACGCGATCGCCCCAATGTCTTGGTAAAACTGGGCATCGTAGCCCCGCGTCCGCCCCACCACGGGCATCGGGGTGGCGTGGCCCAAAATCAACGCCTGCTGTTTAGAATCCAGCTTGGCCAGGACCGATCGCAAACTCTGCGCCCCCGACACCCCGGTAAAAATAGCGTCAATGTCCTTCTCATCATTCAGCAGCGCCGTAATGCGGGTGCCAATTTGCGACATCACCTCATTGTCAATACCCGAAGGGCGCTGATCCACCACCAGCAGGGTGACAAAATACTTCCGCATTTCCCGCGCAATGGTGCCAAAAATGGTTTGACGGGCGGTGGCCGGGTCGAGAAAGCGGTGGGCCTCTTCGATGGTGATCATCAATTGGGTGGGGCGATCGCGGGGATTTTTTGTCTGCAAAAACCGTTCCGCCTTGCGCACATAGCTGGCATGGATGCGGCGGGCAATCACATTGGTCGCCAGCATGTAGGACAGCAGATTTGACTGGGAACCAAACTCCACCACCACATGTTGTCCCCCATCCAACGCCTCCAGAATTTGATTAACATAGTTGTGGGGGCAGGCGCTGCGGATGTACTTCAAATCCGCTAAACGGGTCAGCTTCCGCTGCAAGGCCATGATGGAAGATTTGCTGCCCATTTTGGTTTCACAAAACTCTTGAATTTCCTCATTGCTGAGGGTGAGCAGGCGGTTAATCCAGCCCTTGCCAAATTCATTGCGCAGAATGATGGCGTTTTCTAAACTGGCCTCCGAGAGGTTCAACTCCCCCC
>JAQCHG010000406.1 GCA_027619675.1 Cyanobacteriota bacterium | reverse complement strand
ATCCACGCTGGGGATATTTTTCAAGCCAATCTGTCCCTGCGATTTTCGACCCGTACCCAGGCCGACAGTTGGGCGCTGTATCGACGGCTCCAGCACATCAACCCCTCCCCCTTTGCCAGCTATTGGCGCACCCCTTGGGGGGCGGTGGTGAGTTGTTCGCCAGAACGGCTGGTGTCGTTGCAGGGCGATCGCGCCGAAACCCGCCCCATTGCCGGGACGCGATCGCGGGGGGCCACCCCCGCCCAGGACCAAGCCCTAGCGGCGGAGCTGCTGGCCAACCGCAAGGAAAACGCCGAGCACATCATGCTGGTGGACCTGGAGCGCAACGATCTGGGCCGGGTCTGCACCTGGGGCACGGTGCAGGTGGACGAGTTGATGGCCCTAGAGCCCTACAGCCACGTCATGCACCTGGTCAGTAACGTGGTGGGGCAATTAGCCCCCCACGCCTCCCCCGTGGACCTGATGCGGGCCATGTTCCCCGGCGGCACCATCACCGGCTGCCCCAAGGTGCGCTGCATGGCAATCATTGAGGCCCTGGAGCCGGTGCGCCGCAGCCTCTTCTACGGCTCCTGTGGCTATCTCGACTGGCGGGGCCATCTGGATCTGAATATTTTGATTCGCACCCTGCTGTGGGTGCCCGATGGCGAGGGCACCGCCGCCACCGTCTACGGCCAAGTGGGGGCGGGCATCGTCGCCGACAGCGATCCCGAGCGGGAATGGCAGGAATCGCTGCAAAAGGCGATCGCCCAACTGCTGGCCCTGGGTTTGCAGCCCGATGACCTGACTCCGGCAGCCTGATCGCAGCACCGCCCGCTCGGGCTCATCCCCACAGCGATGCCGTCACCGTCTCCCCAGGACTGACGCCGTCACCATTTAGACAAGACTTACGCCCTGAGAACGGTTTCAGCCGATTAAACGATCTCCCTGGCTGTCGCCACCCCTCTGATCAAGGGGCTACTACGTACACACAAGTTGTCCATCATGGTTTGCCAGCGTTTCAGCCCCCTAAATCCCCCAATGCTGGGGGACTTTGAACTCCGGTCTCCCCCCAGCATTGGGGGGACTAAGGGGGTTGATGCAGCATTTTGAGGCAGCCGTCGAGATGTGTGTACGTAGCAGCCGCCCCAGGAAGAGGTCGGCAAGTTGACGCCGCGATCGCCCTGTCTCCGTAAAGGGACTGACTGGGCGGGGGACCCCCTGGGTAGAAGTACGCCCCCCACCCCTGGCAAAAGGTGGGTGCTTTCTGGGTGTGCAAGCCCTTGACCCCTCAGCGACGATGAAGGGTATGGACACCATTCCGGTATCACCTAGATCTGATCCAGGAGGCAGCCCCAGGAACCTTGTAACAACCGTTTTTCCACCCACAGCACCGTACAGATCTTGGAGATAGTTGTGGGCATTCTGAACCTGATATCTCCTGTAACCTCGATCGTCTCTTCGTAGCGATGTTGGGTTAGTGCGCCGGGGGATGACGGGTATACCGCTACAACCATCTACCTTCTCTGCCTGGAGGAAACCCCTCTATGTCCCAAATATTGATTATCGAAGACCAAGCCGAGGTGAGGGCAAATATCCGCGACATTCTCACCTTAGAGGGGTTTGACACCCTCACCGCCGCCAATGGCGAAGTGGGCTTTGAGTTGGCCTGTCAGCATCACCCAGACTTGATCTTGTGTGATGTCATGATGCCGGTGGTGAGCGGCTATCAGGTGGTCAAGCATCTGCGCGAGCGGGACGCCACCGTTGATATTCCCTTCATCTTTCTCACCGCCAAGGCCACCCGAGACGACCAGCGGCGGGCCATGGAAATGGGGGCCGACGACTACATCACCAAACCCTTTACCCCCCAGGAGTTGGTGCAGGCGGTGCGATCGCGCCTCCAGCGTCAGGCCAAGCAGAGCCATATTTATCACCAGCAGATCGAGCAGCTCTCCCAAGCCATTACCGACAACATTCCCCAAGAAATTCAAACTCCCCTGCGCAACATCATCGAAATGGCGGGGATGCTGAAGCAGCACTACGGCTCCATTGAGCCTCGGGAAGTGGGCCGCATGTTGGGGGAAATTGAGGACTGTGGCCACCACCTCGACCAGCTCATCGATAAGTTTTTGACCCATGCCCGCCTAGAGGTGGCCCTCAACAATGCCGATATTGTTGAGCGTTGGCGCGAGCAGGAATATCACTGCGATATCCAGCCCATCGTCAAAAAGGTGGTGCGGCACCAGGCCCAGGCCGCCCACCGCGCCCAAGATGTGGACCTCAAAAAACTAGAAGCCTGCACCATCGCCCTGCCCGCCACCCATTTCAAAAAGGTGGTGGAGGAGATCGTCGATAACGCCTTTAAGTTTTCCCCCCCTGGTACCCCCATCCAGGTGGTCAGTCAGGCCAGTGGCGAGTCGGTCTATGTCTATGTGCTCAACCATGGCCAGGGCATGACCCCCTCGCAAATTGCCGCCTTGGGTCCCTACATCCAGTTTGATCGCGACCAGCATCAAACCTCTGGGGTGGGGCTGGGTCTCGCGATCGCCCAGCAAATTGTCGCCTTCCACGGCGGCACCCTAGAGGTCAAAAGCGTTGCGGGCCAACAGACCATCGTGCGTCTGTTGCTGCCCCGTCATACCCCCGTTGATGCCCTACCAACACTGGATTAATGCTTCCAGAGAATACCTCCTATCCCTACTGTCAACCCATCCCTAACCTACATGTACAAAATTCTCGTCATTGAAGATGACCCAGCGGTGCAGGAAAACCTCAAAATCATCCTCACCTTTGAGCAGTTTCAGGTCATGACCGCCAGCACTGGCGAGGAAGGCATTACCATGGCCATCCAGCGAGTGCCGGACCTGATTCTCTGCGACATCATGATGCCCGGCCTCGACGGTTATGGGGTGATCAAAGCGGTGCGGTCCCATCCCGACACCCGTACAGTGCCGTTTATTTTCCTGACCGCCAAAGCCAACCCGGCGGACTCGCGATTGGGGATGAACTGCGGAGCCGATGACTACATCACCAAACCCTTTACCCCCCAGGATGTGATCGAGGCGGTCCACAGCCGCTTGCGTCGTCAGGCGGAGATCCACGGCACAGCGGTCGATCACCTGGCCCAGCAGTTGCGAGAACCCCTGGCCAGCATGAATTTGGCCCTACACATGCTGCAACAGGCAGAGACCCAGGAAAACCGCGACCACTACCTGGGGATTCTGCGGCAAGAATATGCGCGGGAAATGCAACTGCTCAGCAAAATGGACCACCTGCAATCTCTGTTGCCCTACAGCAATATCACCATGCTAAAGAAACTTGATTTGTTGCCCTAAAGCGCTGCCAAGGATCTTAGTCCTCGTGCGAGATCGGGATTCTTCACTTCGCGATCGCTACATTCAGAATGACATTTGCAAAACTGGAATGCACCTGACTGAATGG
>JAQCHG010000405.1 GCA_027619675.1 Cyanobacteriota bacterium | reverse complement strand
CCCAGCCCGATGACTGGGGATAGCGGGGGTTGAGTTCCCCAGGGGCAGCATTGGGCGGGCTCAGAGTCGCGGGGGACCTAGGGAACCGATCGCCCACCACCCCGCCGCTGGGCAAACCAGGTTTGCAACTGTTGCCGACAGGCCACCCCCCTGATCCCCGGCAGTACGGGTAGACGGTGGTTTGAGGCGGCACTGTCCGGCAGGTTCAACACCGATCGCACCGCCCCCGCCTTGGGGTCATCGGCCCCGTACACCAGCAGACTGATCCGACTGAGCACAATCGCCCCGGCGCACATGGGGCAGGGTTCTAGGGTGACGTACAGGGTGCAGCCCCTCAGATTCCAGCCGCCCCGCATTTGCCCCGCCGCCCGTAGGGCCAACACTTCCGCATGGGCGGTGGGGTCTCCATCCCGTTCTCGGCGGTTATGGGCTTGGGCAATGGCCTGATCTTGGTCATCCACCACCACCGCCCCCACGGGCACCTCCCCGGCGGCCCCAGCGGCGGCAGCCAAGTCCAGGGCTAGGTCCATCCAGCGCTGGTGACGGGCCAAGGGGGGGGCGATCGCGCTCACAGATCCCGTCCTGTCATGGGGTCGGTAGGCAACTGGCCTGCACCGCCGGGGCCTGGGCAAGCTGGACCGCAGCGGCCTGAATGGCGTCTATGTCTGCGGGGTGCCAAGGGCGGGGGGCTTGGCAATGGTGGGCCACCAGTAACCCCCACAGATCCTGCTGCACCAGCACCGGGGCCGCCAGATTGGCCCGCACCTGGAGGCTGCGGAGAAAGTCCAGATGACAGGGCGCTAGGCCAGCGGTGGTGACGTCGGCGATCGCCCGCACCCGACCCTGGAGATAGCGTTCGGCGTAGGTGTCGTTAAAGCACTCATCCGCCCCAGTGGAGCCCAAAATGGACAGGCTGGGATCCGCCAAGGATTCGCTGGTGACCTGCCCCCGCCAGTGGCAGTAAAAGTAATAGAGCACCACCCGATCCACCTGGAAGCGCTGCCGCAACTGGTCCAGGCTGGTTTGCACCAACTGGTCCCGTTCGAGGGTGCGGCTGAGGCGTTCGGTCACCCGTTGCAGCCCCGCCGCCCCCAAATCACCGGGGTCCGGCAGGGAGCTGAAGGAAGCAGGCGTCACCATAAACATGACGGGAGAAATTCAGTAGCACCATTATTACTGTAGGCAGCTTACCAATCCCAGCAATGGCGATGGTCAGGATTTCTATCCATTGGGATAAGTAGGTAAGCTCAATCATCTTACAGACGGGTTTTCTCCCTTTGGGAGACGCTGACGCGTTGGCTGTGCCTGCCTGAAAGGCATACCCAACCCTCAAATCCTTGCCAGACAAAGAGTCTAGCTGATTGAGCGGAGTCGAAATCAGCGGCAGTTGTGCAGTTTGATTAGTCCCGGCTACTTAGCGCTGGGCAATGGCGGCGCGATCGCCCGATTCAGATCCCCGTCGCCCCCTACACTTGAGGATGCATGTCCTGGCAGTTCATTGCGGCCCCCATGACCACCCCTGATTCCCCCCTTCCCGCTATCACTTGGCAACACCCCATCGGTCACGGCTGGGACCACCCCTACATCGTCCGCTATGCCAGCAATTTAGATGACGGCCCCAACCACGGCGCACCCCTGGGGGGCTTTGGGGCGGGCTGCATCGGTCGTGCCCCTTCCGGCAGCTTTAACCTCTGGCATGTGGACGGCGGTGAGCATGGCTTCCACACCTTCCCCGGCTGCCAATTCAGCGTGTTTGAGCAGCAGGGCGACCAGCGCCACGCCTACGCCCTGGCCACGGATGCCCCCACCGATGGCACCTTAGGCCAGTGGCAGTGGTATCCCCAGGCCAGCGAAAATCCGAAATCCAAAATCCAAAATTCAGGCACCTACCACGCCCTCTACCCCCGCAGTTGGTACGTCTACGAAAACGTGTTGGCGGCCCAGTTGACCTGCGAGCAGTTCTCGCCCATTTGGGCGCACAACTACCAGGAGGCCAGCTATCCAGTCGCGGTGTTTGTGTGGACGGCCCACAATCCGACCGACGAACCCATCACCCTCAGCCTTTGTTTGAGTTGGCAAAACCTGGTGGGCTGGTTCACCAATACCGAAAAGTCGCCGGAGGTGCTGCAACGGGATGACGGCAGCCCCTACTACGACTATGTGCCCGCCCTGGGCCGCAGCACCGGAAATGTCAACCGCCTGGTGCAGACGGGCATGGCCCTGGGCTGTGTGATGGATGGGGCTTGGTCGGCGACGGGGGCGGCCCCCCAGGAGGGGGATGGCCAGTGGGCGATCGCCACCCTGAACCAGCCCGGTGTCGAGGTGTTTTACCACACCGCCTGGAACCCAGCGGGGGATGGCGGCGACCTGTGGGATACGTTTGCTGTGGATGGCACCTTGGCTAATGTGGCGCTGGATCGTCCCGCCGGAGAGGGGGAGCAAATCGGCTGCGCGATCGCCATTCGCTTTACCCTGGCACCGGGGGCGACGCGGGAGATTCCCGTCACCCTGGCCTGGGATCTGCCCGTGACGGAGTATGCGGCGGGGGTGGCGGAATATCGCCGCTACACGGACTTTTTTGGTCGGGAGGGCTGCCACGGCTGGGCGATCGCCAAAACGGCGCTGGACCATTACCCCACCTGGCGGCAGCAGATCATCGACTGGCAACAGCCCATCCTCGACCAGGGGGATCTGCCCGACTGGTTGAAGATGGCCCTGTTCAATGAACTTTATGACCTCACCAGCGGCGGCACCCTGTGGACGGCGGCCACGGCGGCGGACCCGGTGGGGCAGTTTGGGGTGCTGGAGTGCATCGACTACCGCTGGTACGAAAGCCTAGACGTGCGTCTCTACGGCGGCTTTGCCACCCTGATTCTCTGGCCAGAACTGGAAAAGGCGGTGATCCGCGCCTTTGCCCGCGCCATCCCCACCGCCGACGATCGCCCCCGCATCATCGGCTACTACTACACCGTGGGGGAAACGGACCACTACGCCCCCCGCAAGCTGGCCGGGGCCACCCCCCACGACCTGGGGGCTCCCAACGAGCATCCCTTTGTCAAAACCAACTACACCAGCTATCAAGACTGCAACCAGTGGAAGGATCTGCCCAGCGATTTTGTCATCCAGGTCTACCGGGCCTATGCCCTGACGGGAAAAACCGATGTGGACTTTTTGGCGGACTGCTGGCCGGCGGTGACGGAAACCCTGAAATATCTGAAGCGGTTTGATACCGACGGCGACGGCATTCCAGAAAATGGCGGTGCCCCCGACCAAACCTTTGACGATTGGCAGCTAGCGGGCATCAGTGCCTACTGCGGTGGCTTGTGGATGGCGGCCTTGGAAAGCGCGATCGAGATCGCCGATGTGCTCACCGCCGCCGGACGCGCCCCCGGCAACACCCCCATCCTGGTCACCCAATACCAGCGCTGGCTCCAGCA
>JAQCHG010000404.1 GCA_027619675.1 Cyanobacteriota bacterium | reverse complement strand
CTCCTAACTCCCAATTCCTAACCACCTACACATCACAGACCTCCGGGAATCGCTGAGCTAAAACGATGCCTTTTTGCACCAGTTGCTCCCCTTCAGCATTCAGCTTTTCAAGGGAGTCAAAGCCGAAGCGTTGGGCATCGCGCAGGGTTTTGGATACCAAGATTAGGCGACCGGAGAAAATCAAGGCCCAACCAAAGCCTTCGTGACTGAGGTCTACCGCTACTTGGGAGAGTTGTCCGGTTTCCTGTTCAATGCAGGCGGCGATCGCCCGATAGAATCCCAGAATGCGTCCTAGGGTGGCGGTATCTACATCTCCTTCTACGGAAATCCCGCGACGATCTTTCTTTGCAATCACATAGGGCTTGAGCAACAGTTCATCCGCCCAATTACGGAAAGTGCCGTAGGCATCGTTGGCGCGAATTTGTTGGACTAGGGCTTTGAGAAAAGGGGATCGATCGACCAATAGGGCCGCATCTAAGGCGGCTAATGTGGGGGTATTCATACGGTGACTTCCTCTTCAATTTCAACATAGACTTCTTCAAAACTGGGGGCCACATCGCGACGCAGGGCCTTGCGTAACCAAGGGGGCGGGTTGCCCTTCAAGGTAATGACCAGGTGGTCGAGAACATCGGCGATCGCGGCGTTTTCTTCACTGGGCTTGATCGGGGTGATGTTTTTGTTGATTAATCGAGCCGCAGCACCAGGGCCAATGTCCGCCACATAGACAATGGTGCAGTGTTTTAAAGCTTCAAACTTAGGAAATAGCTTGTCGTGGGTGCCATCCTGTTGCAGGTTGCCACCAAAGGTGACGGCTTCTGCCAAGGTATAGCCCTCGGTATTCACGTCATAAATATCGATCTGTTTAGCGGCACCAAAGTGGGCGTTGATGTGGACGGTATCTTTAGTCGCAAAGGCAATTTTCATGGGGGTCTCCTTTTGCATTAGCAGCGGAAATGGGTAAAGCAGGGGGATGGACGCAAGGGTGGTGAGTGGTACCGATCCCGATGGTTGGAACATGCCTGTTTCATCCCGACCCGCTGGTAACGGGGGCAGCGGGGGCAAAGGGCAGGGGGGGATCGGGAGCAGCGGCGGGGACTGCGGGGCGTTGGCGGAGCCGCTCCAGAGGAGCATCGCCCTCGCGCCAGTGATGCACCCGATCGTGAGCTTGGTCCTGCTCGGTTTGCAGCAGGAGGTTGCCCAGGTCAAAGAGCAAGTCAAGGGTGCCGCGATAGCCAACGGTGCAGCGGTGACCGTTACCCAAGTGATCGATTAAAGGAAAGCCGTGGAGGTAGAGGGGAATGCCCTGGCGGCGGGCAACGGGGCGGATTTTGGAGTTGGCAATCCACACATCGGCCCCGGCCCCGAGGGCCGCAAAGTCCTCAAAGTCCCCGATGTAAACCGTTTTGATGGGCAACGCCTTCAGCAGGGGTGATTTGGTGGCGGTGACAGCGGCCTGAATGTCAACCCCCGTGGTGTGCAGCCACCAAGCGATGTTGTAGAGCAAATCCGGCTCTAGGGCGATCGCCACCTTTTTGCGCCCAAAGTAGAAATGGGTATCCAGCATGGCATCCTGCACCCGTCGCCGCTGCCGCTGATATTTAGCGGCGACGGGTTGGCCGCTGAGGTCCACCAGGATCTGGAGGAAGCGATCGACGGCGGTGAGGCCCGTGAGCTGATTAACGGCGATCGCGGGGGTACCAAACCGCTCCGTCAAGATTGCCGCCGCCTCGGTCAGACTGTGGCCCAGCACCAGGGTGGCGGCTGAGCGCCCCGCCGCCCGCAAGGCCGAGATCGGCGTGCCCCCCGTCGGGGTAGTGTAGTGGTCCAGGTCATCCAGATGGCCATCCAGGGAAGTGGATAGATCCGGCACAACAATGGGGGTGAGGCCAAAGGACTCGATGATTTCCTTCAGTTCCTCCACATCCCCCGGTGCCCAAGCGGCACTGGCCAACACCGTCACCTGGGTGGGGATCACGTCCCCCGCCTCCGGCAAGTCCCGCATCAGACCCTCCACAGCGGCGGCAAACCCATCCTCCAAACTGCCCTTGTAGTCGGGGGTAGAGGCAAACACAATGGGGGTGTCCACCTCGGGGTGGGTGGCGTGGAACTGCCGCAAAATGCCCGCCATATCGTCCCCCCGCGTCTCCGTCAGGGCCGTGGTAAACAGTCCCACCAGGGTGGGCTGATTAGCTGCCAGCACCGTCATCAGCCCGGTCTCAACGTTGTCATCACCCCCCAGCACGGTGCTGACCTCGCTCATCGCCGTTGTTGCCAGGGGAATGGATTCCTGGAAGTGGCCAACGAGCAACACCTTGGCAAAGGCGGTGCAGCCCTGGGAGCCGTGGAACAGGGGCATCGCCCCCTGAATGCCCAAGAACGCCAGCGCCGCCCCCAACGGTTGGCTTTGCTTGAGGGGGTTAACGGCCACGGCCTTGCGGCGGGCGATGACCTTGGTGGCCGTCTCCCCACCTCCAGCCCCCCGCTCCTCCAGGGGATGGGGGTGAGGGGCCTGCCAAGGAGCCACACTGCGGACGGCGGCCCACACGGGGCTGTGCAGGGTTTCGTCCAGTTCCTTTGCCATTTCCACCAGGCCCCCATACCCGGCGTAGGGGTTGTGGCGCTCTTGGTTCACATGCAGAAAGGGAATGCGGGCCTTGAGGGCGGTGTATTGGTTGCGGCCCCCGGCGATCAGCAGATCGGCCTGGGTTTCCTCAATTACCCGCAGCAGTTCCTTCGCCCCCCCCTTTTCCATCAGGATGCCGTCGGGGCCAAGCAGGGCTTTGATGCGGGCTTTGTCGGCTTCGGTGCTTTTGCGGGTGCTGGTGGCAACGACCTGGATGCCCAAGTCCTGGGCCGCTGAGATGATGGACCAACTCTTAACGCCCCCGGTGTAGATGACCACCCGTTTGCCCTGGAGGCGATCGCGATAGGGGGCTAACTGTACGTCTAATTGTGCCGTTTCCGTGGCAATCAGGGCCTCAACCCGCGCCATCAGGGCTGCATCGCCAAAGTGTTGGGCAATATGCCGCAGACAGCGGTTCATGTCCTCCACACCGTAAAAGGATTCCTCAATGTAGGGAATGCCGTAGCGCTCCTCCAGCTTGGTCGCCAGGTTAATCAACGCCTTGGCGCAGATCAGCACATTCAGCTTGGCCCGGTGGGCGTAGGCCACCTCTTCATAGCGGGCATCCCCGGTGATTTTCGAGAGCACGCGAATGCCCAGCTTCTCAAACAGGGGCAGCACCCCCCAGGTTTCCCCGGCGATGTTGTAGTCGCCAATCAGATTGATGTCGTATGGGGTGGTGGTGTCCGGTTCCGTCGTGCCGATCACCTGGGCCAGCAGCGCTTCCCCCGCCAGCCGATTACCCAGATTCTTGCTGCCCGTAAAGCCAGCGGCATGAACGGGAATCACGGGCAAACCCAAAGTTTCCCCAGCAGCCTTGCA
>JAQCHG010000403.1 GCA_027619675.1 Cyanobacteriota bacterium | reverse complement strand
CCTCCCAACTCAAAATTGCGCGGGCCGATATCGCTGACTTCATTCTCAAGCAACTCACCGATCGCACCTATCTGCACCAGGCCCCCAGCCTTTCCTATTGACCGAACCCTTGACAGGACTGGCGCAGCGCTCCCGGCATGGCCCCAACGCCATGCTTCAGGATTCGAGAGCAGTTTGCGTCAGTCCCCATGACTCATTCTTCGTCACCCATCCTTCATCACCCATCATTGCTTCAGAACTACCATGACCCCGATTACCCCTCCTCAAAAACGACGGTTCTCCGTTGTCCTGTTGTCCATCATCGGCAGCGGCGTCGCGATCGCCCACGCCTTGCGTCTACCGCTGCTGCTCTTTGCCGCCGTGGGTAGCGGCCTCTCGGCGGGGATTTTCTTTGCCTTTTCCACCTTTGTGATGGCGGCGTTGGGGCAACAACCCCCAGCGGCGGGCATTGCCGCCATGCAGGCCATCAACATCACCGTGATCAACCCCTGGTTTATGGCGGCCTTCTTTGGCCCCGCCCTGCTGGGGCTAGGGTGGGGGGCAGCGGCCCTGCACCACCTCGATCAACCCGGTGCCCTGTATGGGCTGGCGGCGGCTGTCATCTACCTGGTGGGCACCCTTGGCGTCACCATCGTTGGCAATATCCCCCTCAACGATGCCCTGGCGGCGGTGCATCCCCACAGTGGGGCGGCGGCGACCCTGTGGACCACTTACCTGCGGGATTGGACCCTGTGGAACCACGTGCGGACGGCGGCGGCGGCGATCGCGGCGGCGTTGTTCACCCTGGCCTTGGCCCAGCGGAGTGGCCTGCCCCACTGACAGCAGCCCCGTACTACAGTGGAGGCGCACGGGTAGGATGCGGGAGATCTGGGGGCTATCACCATGGCACAGTCCACAAAATTCTGGGACAGGATCGCTGCAAAGTATGCGCAGCAGCCGATCGCCGATGAAGCGGCCTATCAGAAAAAGCTCCAGATCACCCGCGACTACTTTCGCCCCGATATGACGGTGTTGGAAATTGGCTGCGGCACGGGCTCCACCGCCCTGCTCCATGCCCCCTATGTGCAGCACATTCGGGCCATTGATTTCTCCGCCAATATGATCGCGATCGCCCAAGCCAAAGCGACCGCCGCCAACGTCACCAACGTCACCTTTGAGCAGGCCAGCCTAGAGGACCTGCAACTACCCGCCGCCAGTCTAGATGCGGTGTTGGGGCTCAGCATTTTGCACCTGCTGGAGCACAGGGAAGCAGCGATCGCCCAGGTGTATACCCTGCTAAAACCAGGGGGCATTTTTGTTACCAACACCGCCTGTTTGGGGGACAGTATGGCCTGGTTTAAGGGGATAGTCCCCCTCGGTCGGGCCTTGGGGTTGTTGCCGTTGGTGCGGGTGTTTACTACCCAAGCATTGGTGGATAGCTTCACCCAGGCCGGGTTTACCCTTGAGCACCAGTGGCAACCGGGCAAGAACAAAGGGGTTTTTGTGGTGGCTAAGAAACCGGGCTAGGGGCCTGTCAGTGGTTAGATCACCCCCTAAGGCGTCTCGTCCCTCGATGCCAACCTGCGGCGGTCTATTCATTCCGAAAAATCCCTAAGCGCTGCCCCGCTGCGAGGTTTGGCGTACCCAAATGGCGAACAGGGCGCTGGTGGCGAACATCAGCAGGCTGTAGATCGCCGCTGGAATCGCCAAGGTCGGCATGTTTAGCAGGGTGGGGGCACTGGCCACCGCGATCGCCAGCGTTCCGTTTTGAATGCCCACCTCCACCGTAATCGCCCTGACGCTGGGCTCCGGTAACCGCCCCCACCGCCCGATGCCGTAGCCCAGGGCCATGGTGACTAGGTTCAGCGTCAAGGCCACTAACCCTACCTGCACAAAGAAACTGACCACATTGGCCCGTTCCTGCACCAGCAGCCCCGCAATGATCAGCCCCAAAAAGCCCAAAGACAGCCACTTTACCCCGCTCTCCAATTGGGCCGCCAACCGGGGGCGAAAGCGGTGCAGCACCATCCCCAACCCCACGGGAATCAGGGTGATCACCGCAATCTGGAGCACCGTGGTGGCAAAGGGCAACTGGAGGCTGGTGCCGCTACCCATGAAGACCTGCATGGCCCCATTCACCACCAGGGGAATGGTGAACACGGTAATCAGGCTGCTAATGGCGGTGAGGCTGATGGACAGGGCCACATTGCCCCCCACCAGATAGCTGATCAGGTTGGAGGTGGGACCTCCAGGGCAGGCGGCCAGCACCATCACCCCCACCGCCAGCTCTGACGACAGGGGAAAAGCGATCGCCAACCCCAACCCCACCAAAGGCAGCATCACCAACTGGGCCACCAACCCCAACACCATGGCTCGGGGTTCCACCACCACCCGTTTAAAATCCGCCACCGTCAGCCCCAACCCCATGCCCAGCATGATCACAAACAGGGCCAAGGGCAGCAAAACCGCCGTGAGTACACTAGATTCCACAACTATTCCCCTTCTGTGCGGCCCTATTCTACCGGGTTGGGTCGCCTTGGGTGCGGTTGCCGCCAGGGCTGGGGACCCTGGTCAGGACTGGCGCGGTCACGCCGCTCAACAAGGGACTTAACTGGCCCCAACGGAACACCGAGGATTTGGGATCGCGTTGCGTACGTCTACCTGGCTTAACCGCAAGGGTCACGAACTTTAACGGTGGCTTAAACCCGGCAAAATCAGGATTTCTAAGGGCTCCCGTATAAGTGTTTTTGGGGAAATGCCTGTATAAACGGCTCCCCTGGGCCTAGTGATTGCTATTTTTTTAGGTGATTTCCATGAAGTACGTTGCGCTTGCAGCCGCTGTCTCCCTGGGTATGGTGGGGGCGATCGCGGCTCCCAGTCAGGCCGCCAACTTTAGCTGGACCGTTGAATATAGCGGCTGGTGGGAAGGTGACGGGGGGGGATCCATCCTGGGTTCCTTGATTGCCGATGAGTCCGCCGCCGCTGACGGCATCCTATCCCTGGATGAACTGGTGGCTTGGTCCTGGAATTGGAGCGGGAATGATGTGGTGTCGGCCTTTTCCATTTCCTCTGGGGATGCGGGGGCCGAGATCCAGTTTTTTGACGGTTTCTATGTGGATGGCACCGCCAATCTGCCTGATTTTGCCGATGGTTTTGACCAAGGCACCTTTATCGGTGGGGAATTTGGCCAGTACGCGATCGATTTTGAAACCCTAACGCTGGAAGACAACACCACCGCATTTCCCTTTGGGGGGGATGCCTCCTTTGGGGATGCTACCGCGCCCCTAGGGCGGGTGGCGGTGGGTGATCCGGCTCGGGTGCCGGAACCAACCGCTCTGCTGGGGCTGTTGGCGATCGCGGGCGTTGGCACCACCCTCAAGCGCCGCTGCGCCACCGCCTAGATTCCTTAAGTGGTCCGCCAATCCTAAACTTAGGCGATCTTTGAGAAAGAAATTACCCGCTCAGA
>JAQCHG010000402.1 GCA_027619675.1 Cyanobacteriota bacterium | reverse complement strand
ACAGCCAACGCGTCAGCGTCTCCCAAAGGGAGAAAACCCGTCTACAAGATAATTGAGCTTACCTACTTAGGGCGCATCCATCAGCTTTTCATGACCTGTCGTCGCACAGTACACCCGCCAGTATTCCTTCACCAGGGAGGTTTGCCCCATGTTGCAACTCACTTCCTCGATCGCCCCTAATGCCCCCGCCCCCTTAAGGGCGATCGCCAGTCAGATCCGTCATGGCCGGAGGCAAAGACAGATAGAAGGTGGTGCCTTGTCCCGGCTGAGATTCTACCCAAATCTGCCCGCCGTGATTTTCGACAATTTTTTTGCAGGTGGCGAGGCCGATGCCATTGCCGGGGTAGGTATCGTTATCGTGGAGCCGTTGAAAACTGTCAAACACCCGGTGCAGGTCTGCTGCCGCAATGCCGATGCCGTTGTCCTGTATGGCCAAGTGCCAATGGTCAGGGTCAGCGGCGGCGGCGGTGATGGTGACCTGGGGTGGGGTCTTGGGGTCGGTGAACTTGATGGCGTTGCTGACTAGGTTTTGAAACAATTGCACCAGTCGAATTTCGTCGCCGTGGACGGGGGGAAGCGTTGAGTAGGTAATGTGAGCCTGACAGGCTTGAATGGCATCGGTCAAATTACTCACCACCTGCTCCATGACCCCATCCAGCGCCACGGTGGTAAAGTGCCCTTGCCCTTGGTTTACCTGGGCGTAGTTAAGGATGTTTTGCACCAACTTTTGCATGCGATCGCCCGCTTTAAGAATGCTGTCAATGTGGTCCTTAGCCGGGGGTTGCGCCAGATCAGGGTACTGTAATGTGAGGATTTTGGCATAACCCATAATGCTCTGGAGGGGCTGTTGTAAATCGTGGGAAACAATGTGGGCAAATTGATCCAACTCTTGATTAGAGCGGCTCAGTTCTTGGTTTTGGGCCTTTAGTTGACGTTGAAGATCCTGAATTTTGAGTTGATTGTCAATGCGGACCAGCACCTCCGCCTCTTGAAACGGCTTGGTGATGTAGTCTGTCCCCCCTACCTCAAAGGCCCGCACCTTATCGAGGGCGTCATCTAAGGCACTGATGAAAATGACCGGAATATCTTGGGTGTTGGGGTCTTGCTTGAGGGCCGCACAGACCTCATAGCCATTCACCTCCGGCATTTTAATATCCAACAAAATTAAATCTGGGGCATCTGCCTTGACGGACGTGAGGGCTTGCTGGCTGTTGAGGGCCTTACGTACTTCATAATTGCGGCGGGTCAAAATCGCCGAAAGTAGCCGTAAGTTATCCGGCGTATCGTCAACAACTAAAATCTCTTGTTTTTTTACTCTAGCGGGAGGAAACGACATGGCGGGCTTCGGCGACAAGGTGCAAGATGCTATCAAATTGAAAATTGAGGGTGGCCGTTTTTAAATGTTTTTCTAAGCCGGTTTGATGATCTGGCAATTGCTCAATGAGATGCTCTAGGGTGGTGTCTGCCCCCCGCAAAGCTGCCTGTTCCAATTGATCCCACCATTCCAAGGGCATTTGGGCGAGGTGGGCCGCTTCAATACCCGTACTGCTGGCGCTGCGGGTAGTCTGCCAAGGGGCGACCAAGGGAGGAACGGGCACCTCATCGTCGGGATCCAACGGCGTAGTGGCGAGGGTGGTGCCCACCTCCGTATCGGGGATCACCTGAATGGGGATGGTAAAGCGGAAACAGGTGCCCTGGTCGGCATTGTTGCGGTAACTCAATTCTCCCCCCAACAGCCGCACATATTCTCGACTGAGGTAGAGCCCTAACCCCGTGCCGGTGTAGTCGCGATCGTAGTAAAGCCACTGCACAAAGGCATCGCCAGGATCCGAGGCCCCCCACTCCGGCATCCCCAGCCCAGAATCTTGTACCTCAATGTGCAACTGCTGGGGGGGCGATACCCCTGTGGTGGAGATGGCTGCGGGCGTCACCCAAACCCGCAACCGCACATAGCCGACATCGGTGAATTTGATGGCGTTATCGAGTAAATGCAGCAGGGTATGGCGCAGTTTGACTTCATCGGCACGGATGTAGTGGGGCAATTGCGGGTCAATGTCCCACATCAGTTGCAGATCCTTGGCGGTGACGAGGGGCAGCACCTCATTTTTAAGATCCCAGACTAAATTCCACAGATTAAAACAGACGTTAAAGAGGGCCACATCCTTACTTTCAAACCGGGTGACCTGCAAAATGTTGTTGATTAACGACAGCAGTGATTTGCCGCTGCGATGGATGCGCTGGAGGGCATCGTGGTGAGACTCCGCCAGGGTGGCATCCTGCTGCATTACCTGCACAAACCCCAGGATGATGTTGAGGGGGGTGCGCAGTTCGTGGCTCATGTTGGCCAGAAATTTAGTTTTGGCCTGGTTGGCCACCTCTGCCTGTTGCTTGGCTTGGGCCAATTCTGCGGTGCGGCTTTCGACCCGTTGTTCCAGTTCTTGAAACATCCCTTGCAGTTGTCGGGCCATCTGGTTAAAGGCCTGGGCTAGGGCGCGCAGTTCTAAAATTCTGGAGCCCTTAGCTCGAAACTGCCAGCGCCCCTGGGTGATTTCCTGGCTAGCTTCCACCAGTTGCTGAATGGGGCGATTGATGCGGCGGGACAGCACCAGGGACACCAAAATGGCGATCGCCGACGCCAACCCACACATCAAAATCGTAATCCGGGCATTGGTCTGGATTTGGCCCATAAACTCCGTTTCGGGCACCACCACTACCGTGATCCAATCGAGGGCGAGGGGGTCCTGCTGGCTGAGTACGTCCACATAGTAGGTGACGCCCTCCAGTTGAAAGGTCAAACTACCATGGTGGTTGGGGATCGCCTGACCATTGGGAAACTTTTTTTGGATGTGGGCGACCGTGGCCCGAATCACCGGATCAGCACTGTCGAGGGCATTGAGCCGCTGGGGGGTGGTGCCCCGCCAGTCAATGGTGGGGGCCTGGGTAGAACTGGCCACCAACAAATAGTCTGGTTCCAGAATGAAAATTTGACTGCCGTTGGGTCCGGCTAAGTCCCGCAACAGTTGGTTCAGTTCCGAGAGCATCACATCGACGCTGAGCACTCCCAACAGTTGACGCTGATCGTTGTACACGGGCTGGCTGGCGGAAATGGCCAGCACATCAGGCTTTTCGGGGCATTGGTACACATCACTCCAGATGTGGCCTTGGGCCGTTGTGGCGGCGGTGTACCAGTCCTCTTGGAGGATAGGACGGGCCAGGGTAGCTTGGCTAACGACCTGGCGGTTGCCCCAGGCGTCTATTCCATAGATGGCTTGTTGATCCGGGGTTGTGGCTAGCACCTCGTGGATCAAAAACTGCTGGTTGTGCCGCCGTTCTAGGCTGATGTAGTCCCCTTGGGTATTGGCAAACCGGATATTGCCGAGGTCATGGGTCTGAATTTGGTGCCAAAAGAAATGCTCGACCTGGTCAAAGTCTTGGGGGGATACCAGACC
>JAQCHG010000401.1 GCA_027619675.1 Cyanobacteriota bacterium | reverse complement strand
TTGAGATTCTCTCTAATGCCGTACAGGGTAAAACGCCAACATTGGTAGCAGGGACCTAGGTAGTTACAGTCAAATTAAACGCACATAACTTCGGAAACCCACCTCGGCCTGCGGCCACCCCTCCCCAGAGGGGATGTTTTGGCCCGTTTTCCCTATTCGTGACTCAGGGTGTTTTTGTCGGTTGGGTGGAGCAACCAACAACAGAAAGAAGATTTCCCCTCCTCGGGAGGGGCTAGGGGTGGGTTTCCGGCAGATCGCCCAGTGGTTGACCCACCCCGGCCTCCGGCCTCCCCTCCCGAGGAGGGGATTGGTCGGAACGTAGCGTGGGTCAAACGGAGGGCGACCCACGGCACCGCGCAAAAGGCCAGCCTGCGGGTCGCCGTGGTCAGCCCTGATTGGTCGATTGGGAGGAGCGATCGCTCCTCCCAACCTACCGTTACTGCTGTATGGGTTACACTCCGTTTCACCCAACCCACGACGAACCGCCAGCCCTGATGGCGAAACGTCATTCCAGCTCAGCTTCAGCGGTATTCCCCTTGTCCTACCCCACCCTTGATTCGCAACGGTTGCGCCTAAGCATCACTGGCCTGGTGCAGGGGGTCGGGTTTCGTCCCTTCGTTTACAGCTTGGCCCGATCGCTAAACCTCACCGGCTGGGTACAAAACACCCCCCAGGGCGTGGTGATCGAAATCGAAGGTTGTCTCGAATCGCTCCAGGCGTTTCAGCAACGCCTCACCACCGAAAAACCGGTCCACGCCTGGTTGCAACACATCGAAGTCACGACCGTAGCCTGCCAGGGCGATAGCCCTTTCGACATCCGCCCCTCCGCCCATACCGCCACCAAAACCGCGCTGATCCTGCCGGATCTGGCCACCTGTCCCGCCTGCCTCGCCGAGCTGTGGGACCCGCAAAATCGCCGCTACCGCTACCCCTTCATCAACTGCACCCACTGCGGCCCCCGCTTTAGCATTGTGCGATCGCTGCCCTACGATCGCCCCCACACCACCCTGGCCGGGTTTCCTCTCTGCCCCGACTGCCAACGGGAATATGAAGATCCGGGCGATCGCCGCTTCCATGCCCAACCCAACGCCTGCCATACCTGTGGCCCCCATTTAGAACTGTGGGATCGCCAGGGCAATGTGCTGGCTGACCACGATGCCGCCCTGCAACAAGCCGCCGAAGCCGTGCGCCAAGGAGAAGTTTTGGCCCTTAAAGGACTGGGGGGCTTCCATCTGATGGTGGATGCCACCAACGAAACTGCTGTCCAAACCCTGCGCCAGCGCAAACACCGCCCCACCAAGCCTTTGGCAGTGATGTTCCCGAATCTGGAAAGCCTGCAAGCCCATTGCCAGGTGTCCCCCGAGGCCGCCGCGCTGCTGCAGTCTGCCGCTGCGCCGATCGTGTTGTTGCCGTGCCGCCCCCATCCTTTGGGCTTCGCTCAAGGCAGGCCCCAGATCCTAGCCCCTTACCCCCAATCCTGGGGGAAGGGGGATCAAAACGCGCCTCTCGAAGCTCGGCCCCCCTCTCCCGCCGGGAGAGGGGCTGGGGGTGAGGGGCGCTCTGCGCTGGCCCCAAACCTGGCCCCCGGCAATCCCTACTTGGGGGCAATGCTGCCCTATACGCCCCTACATCACCTACTTTTGGCGGCGGTGTCTCGCCCCGTCATCGCCACCAGCGGCAACCGCTCCGGCGAACCGATTTGTATAGATGAGCGAGAAGATCTGGAACGGTTGGGGGCGATTGCCGATCGCTTCCTAATCCACAATCGCCCCATTGCCCGCCCCGTAGACGACTCGATTGTGCAGCTGATCCAGGGTGAACCCATGCTGCTGCGCCGCGCCCGAGGCTATGCATCCCAACCCATCGCCCCCCTTGCTAAGGGGGGCGGGGGGGATCTTTCAGGGACGCTTCACCAGAGCTTTGGAGGTAGCAACCCTGAGGGATCCCCCGCTGTCGCCGCACCCTTAAAAAAGGGGGCTATTAACGTTTGGGATAGGACTCTCTTGAGCAGAGATGGAAGTCGTGGGGAGTCCCACAATCAGGACCCCTCTCCCACTGGGAGAGGGGCAGGGGTGAGGGGCGATCAGCAACGCCCACCACTCACCACGATCCTCGCTGTGGGCGGTCACCTCAAAAACACCGTCGCCCTGCACCACCAAGGAAATACCCTGATCAGCCCCCACCTCGGGGACCTGGATACGGTGCCGGGGCGCGATCGCTTCCAGGCCATGATCGACCACCTTTGCGGCCTCTATGACCTAGCGCCGAGCCAGGTGGACGAGATCGCCTGCGATGCTCATCCCGATTACAGTTCCACTCAATTCGCGAGAACCCTGACCACACTGCCCTCTGGCCCCCGGCTGATTCCCGTCCAGCACCACTACGCCCATGGGCTCGCCTGCATGGCCGACAACCAATGGCAACCGCCCGTGTTGGCCCTCACTTGGGATGGTACCGGTTATGGCTTGGACGGCACGATTTGGGGGGGAGAGTTGTTGTGGATACCGAGGGAGAATGCCCCGCCCGAGGGATTTGAGCGGGTGGCCCATGTGAAACCCTTTCCGCTACCGGGGGGAGATCGCGCCGCCAGAGAACCGCGCCGCTCGGCCCTGGGGTTGCTCTACAGCGCCTGGGGCAGTGATGCCTTTACGGATCTGCCCCTCTCTACCCGTCAAGCCTTTACCCCCCAAGAACTTCAGCCCCTGCGAACTATTCTGGTGCGCGACGTGAATACGCCCCTCACCTCCAGCATGGGGCGGCTCTTTGACGGGGTAGCCTCGCTGTTAGGGCTCTGTCAGCGGGCCAGCTTTGAGGGGGAAGCGGCCATGGCGCTGGAATATGCGATCGCAGACTGCCAAACCGACGCCACCTACCCCTACGGGATCACCAAAGGGGCCAATGGTTTGATGCAGTTTGATCCCGCTCCGATGCTGGCAGCGCTGCGCCAACACCAAGACCAACCGGTATCAACGGCGCTGATGGCCGCTACGTTTCATAACACTGTGATCGCTGGATTTGGAGAAATCATCCACTATTTAAGGGAAGACCATGCTGATTTGAAGAAAATAGTCTTAACCGGGGGATGTTTTCAAAATCGATATTTATTAGAGCGGGCGATCGCCCATTTTGAAGCCATGGATTTAACGGTGGGTTGGCATCACCAAATTCCCCCCAACGATGGGGGCATTGCCTGGGGCCAAGCTTGGGCGGGGCTAAACAGCTTTAGCAACTCAAAAGTTGCTAAATAAATTAGTTATGGGAGCAATAATCGATGTGTCTTTCAGTACCTGGAAAAGTGGTCAGCATTATTGATGTTGACCCTGAAAAAGCCTCCCCAGGTGAAGCCGAAACCCTTTGGAGGATGGGGAAGGTTAGCTTTGGTGGGGTGCTCAAAGAGGTGAGTCTCGCCTATGTGCCCGAGGTCCAGGTTGGAGATTACGTGCTGGTCCATG
>JAQCHG010000400.1 GCA_027619675.1 Cyanobacteriota bacterium | reverse complement strand
CCCCACGTATGCCACCCCCACCCCCGCCAGGGCGAGCGGCAGGGGCGCGTCCAGCCGCACCACCGCCGGGACATCGGGCTGCCCCGCCACCGCCCATGGCCAGCCCCGCCGCCCGGAGTGGCCTTAGCCTCGAAAAAATCGTGCGGGAAGCGTTTGACAAAGGGTTCTCAGACGTTCACCTAGGGGTGGGTGAGGTACCTCGGTTCCGCGATCGCGGTCAAATTGCCCTCACCGACTATCCTGAAATCACCGAGCCCATGTTCTACGGCTGGCTAGAGGAAGTGCTCAAGCCAGAAGAAATCCAGCAGTTTAAGCAAACCCTGGATTTTGATGGAGCCGCTCAATTTGAGTTCTCCCGAATTCGGATCAACATCTTCGACACCCTGAACGGGCCAGCCCTGGTGTTGCGCTTGATCCCCAACAAAATTCTCACCCTAGAGCAGCTCAACCTGCCTTCGGTGTTTCGGGATATGTGCCATTACCACAAGGGCTTGATTCTGGTCACCGGGCCAACGGGGTCAGGTAAATCCACCACCCTAGCGGCCATGATCGACTACATGAATCGGGAGATGCCTAAGCACATCATCACCATTGAGGACCCGATTGAATTCGTCCACCAGAGCCAAAAGTCCCTGATCAAGCAGCGGGAAGTGGGTCGCCATACCCTTAAGTTTGACAGCGCCCTCAAAGCCTCCCTGCGGGAAGACCCGGATGTGATTCTCGTGGGGGAAATGCGGGATAAGGAAACCGTCAACACCGCCCTGAAAGCGGCCCAAACCGGACACTTAGTGATGGGCACCCTGCACACCAACAGTGCCGTGAAGACCGTCGAGCGGATTTTGAACCTCTACGAACCTGAGCAGCAGGCCCCTGTGCGGGTGTCTATTGCAGAAGCCCTCGTCGGGGTGATTGCCCAGGGCCTCTGTCGGACCACCGACGGCAAGCGGGCTGCTTACCACGACATCTTGCTCAACACCGATGCCATTAAGGACTACATCATGCGGGGTGAGTTGGATGAAGTCGAGGCCCTGATGCCCAAGTGTGGCTTCGATGGCATGTGCACCATGAACCAGTCCCTCTATGCCCTATACGAAGCGGGGCGCATCACTGAAGAGGTGGCCCTAGAGCAGTCTCCCCGTCAGAACGAAATGGCCCAGATGCTCAGGGGACGGGTCTAAATCGGTGGCCACGTCGCCACCAGAAACCACGGCTCCCCCTGCGGGCTTTAAGGGCATTGCCCTATTTACCCCAGGGGGAGATTTGGTGTATTGCCGGGACGCCCAAAAGCGCGCCCAGTGGCATGTCAACCTCTGTGCGGCGCTACAGGAATACCTCACCCTGTCGGCACCGCCCCATTTTTTAGTGCCTAGCCACAGCGCAACGGTGGACTGTTGGTGGGATGCCCAAGCGCAACGGTTACAAACGGTGGCGGAGGCGTCCCCAGCGGTCCTGCGCTATCAGGTGTTGCTGAATTCATTATTTGATCTGGGGGATGTGGAATGGCAGCCGGTGTATCCCAACACCGATGTCCACAACCCAGCAGTGATGGCCACCTATCAGGAACAATTTCCGGAGCTATGGGTTGATCATGACCTGGTACTGGATGTCTCTCAACATCGCATGGGTATAACGGGGACGGTTGAACCGTCGTTGCCCCTTCACCACAGCCATGACCCCATGCTGCGTCTCTTCGTCTCTGGCCACTCTGCCCTAACGGAGCACATTCTCAAGGTTCTGCAAGAGGTATTAGAGACCTCCCGCCATCGTCCCTACAGCTTGAAGGTGATTGATGTCTCTAAGCATCCTGAGCAAGCGGAGGCGGACCAAATTTCCGCGACCCCAACGTTGGTGCGAGTATGGCCTGAGCCCATGCGGCGCTTGGTCGGGGATTTAGACAATCCCCAAGCCATTCTGGGGCTGTTGGCGGATCACTAAACTACTGAAGCGATGACGCCGCCCAGCCACGGCCATCTTGGCCAGGGTATCCCTGGGGCAAGGGCTTGCGCTCTGCCATCAGGGGCATTCCTGACCAACATGGGGATCAGATATCCGGTTGCCCGATACATTTTCAGGGCGCAGACCCCTATGCCCCTACTAATTCTGTGGGGTGGAACGCCACAGAATTTCTTCTATCGACTTATCCCGAACTGAGGTGATGTTAGGCATTTTGGAGGGGGCGATCGCCCCGATTGGGCTAGAGGCTTGGGCACAGAGTCGAGATCGCCAGTGGGCTACCCGTGCCTGGAGCGGCGGGGGCAGCCAGGCATCGTGGGCCGGGTATAGGGGCAAACGGGGCTGGAGTTGCCAAGGCGTCCCTGCCAGCAGGGTGGAAATCTGGGCCGGGGTGGGGTGGGGATAGTCGGGATTGACCTCATCAGTGGGGCCAAGTCCCCCCAAATCCCGTGCCCCTAAGGCCAAGGCCTGGGGGAGGCTGGTTTCCCCTTGCAGCAGGTTAGGGGGAATCTGGATGACGATGTCTGCGGGCAGTAGGGTGCGGGCCTCCGCCACCACCGTCAGCAGTTCCTCAATGGTAAAGGGGGATAAGGCAGCAGCTTGGCGATGTCCTGGCTGGTGGGGCTGCAAAATCACCTCCTGGATGTGGCCCCAACGGTGATGGCTGTGGGCGATCGCCCGTAGGGTCCCCCGCCGTTCCGCCGCCGTTTCACCAATGCCCAACAGCACCCCAGTGGTGAAGGGAATGCGCAACTGACCCGCTTGGTCTAACTGTTGCAGGCGCACCTGGGGCACTTTGCTAGGGGCATGGCGATGCACCCCGGCCATGAGGCGGGGGGTCACCTGTTCCACCATCAGCCCCATGGACACATTCACCGATCGCAAGTACGCCATTTCCCCGTAGTCGAGGGGACCCGCATTGGTGTGGGGCAGCAAATCTAGCTCTAAGGCCAAGGTGGCCAGCGCGTAGAGATGCTCGACCCAAGCCCGACGGCGAGGGCTAGCGGGGTGGACCTCACCACTCAGAATTAGGGCTTCAATCGCCCCTTGGTCACGGGCTCGGCACAACTGCTGGCGGGCCGCCTCCAGGGACAGCCAAGGGGCTTGCCCCGGATCCGTGCGGAAGTTGCAGTATTGGCAGCGGTTAAAGCACTCGTAGGTGGGCACCAGGGTCATGGCGGGACTGTAGGTCACCGCAGCAGGGACAGCCATGGGCAGCAAGGGTGAAAGAAGGCTGACTTCTAAGTTAACGAAACCCTTCAGATGACAGCGAAATGTGAATCTTGTCGTCGCGGGAGAAATAATGAGCGATCGCGACCCAGGCTTAAGCCTCTCCTTCGATTCGGCAAAAACCCTTTCACTGCAAGGTTTTCAGGGATTGGCATTTTGACTCACAGAGCGATCCGGTTTCTGAGGCTGCTTTACAAAACGCATTATTTTCGTTAACGTAGATTACACAGGTGAGTTTATCTCCCCTGCCATACATCAACGAAACCTTGGAAA
>JAQCHG010000399.1 GCA_027619675.1 Cyanobacteriota bacterium | reverse complement strand
GGGAGGGGGAGCAGGGGGGAGGGAATGGCGCTCTATGGGTCAAGTGTACTGCTTTTAACTCTGGAGGGTGGGGGAGGGTTCTAGGATGGTTTCCCGGTCAAGATCGGGTTTGAATGGATGACAGCTCCTTAGAAAAGGACAGGGTTGGCATGGCTCAGTGCGGTTTTAGACGGATTTGCACCCTGATACGCGGCGGCGAACGTCCCCGTTCCCCTGGCGCTCTGGCCCTGGTACGGGGGAGTGACAGGAAGCGGGGGGCAAGGGTATGCCGCGCGGTCCTCGGGGGGCTGATGGTGGTGGGGCTGGTGGCCTGTGGTAGCCCAGAGGCCCCTTCGCCACCGGACACCGCCGCCGCCCCAGAGCCCACTGGGGGGCCAGCGCCGGAACCCCCACCGCCCCCGCAGCAGGCTTTTTTGGCTCTGCTCACCCCTGAACAAACGGCGGCACTGCGGGCCTTACAGGTGCCGATTGTGGTGCCGACGGCGATTCCTGCGGGGTTTGCGGTGAGCCAAGTGATCACCGAGCCAGCCGGGGCGGACCTGGGGGATCCCAGCTATCAACTGCTGTATCGGGGGCCGGACGATCGCTGTTTTGTGGTGGAATATGCCGCTGGCGGGGTCGGGGATATTCCCGCGACGGCATACCGGGTGCCGGTGCAGCCGCCCTTGTTTCCGGGGGAAGCCTACGGGCTAAACTACGGCCCCTATGCGGATCCAGACCTGCGATCGCAGTTCCCTGAGCCAGAATTGGCCAGTGATTGGCTAATCGGTGAACAGGGGGCCTATCGCTTAGCGGGGGCAGCCTACATCAATGACACCCTAGCCCCTACCCCCCCATGCCAAGACATCGACCCCGACACCGCCGTCACCCTGGTTGAATCCCTGACTCTGCTCACCAGCGCCATTGAGGGGGATGGCTAACGAGTCCTGCCCAGCCTCAATTGGCCCACCGTTTTCTGATGCCGGGGAGCGCAGGGGTAGGGGAGCGCAGGAGCGCAAGGACGATGACTGCCGCCCAAGAATGCCAAGGACCTTGATGGGGAGTCGGGATCCCCGCCAGGGCTGGGGGTAGACATGTCAAGATAGAAGGCGTGTTGCCCGTCCACGGGAGAAATTGGCTTGCAAGTAACGTTTTTAGGAACCAGTTCTGGCGTGCCGACGCGATCGCGCAATGTCTCCAGCGTGGCCCTGCGGTTGCCCCAGCGGGCGGAGGTGTGGCTGTTTGACTGTGGCGAAGGTACCCAGCACCAGTTCCTCCGCAGCGACTTCAAAGCCAGTCAAATCCGCCGCATTTTCGTCACCCACATGCACGGCGACCACATCTTTGGCTTAATGGGGCTGCTGGCCAGTTGTGGACTGGCGGGCAACCCCCAACAGCGCATCGACATCTACGGTCCCCCCAAACTGCACGACTATCTACAAGCCTGCCGCCGCTATTCCCAAACCCACTTTTCCTACCCCCTCAAGGTGCATACGGTGCAGCCAGGGTTGGTGTATGAGGACAAAGACTTTACGGTCCACTGCTCCCAACTTGAGCACCGGGTCCCCGCCTTTGGCTATCGGGTGACGGAACGCGATCGCCCCGGTCGCTTCGATGTCAAACGGGCGCAGGCCATGGGCATCCCCTCTGGCCCCCTCTACGGTCAACTAAAGCGGGGGGAAGTGGTGACCCTACCCGATGGCCGCCGCATCAGCGGCACCACCCTCTGTGGCCCCGACCTACCAGGCCGCAGCCTGGCCTACTGCACCGACACCATTTTTTGCGACAGTGCCGTGGCACTCGCCCAGGGGGTGGATGTGCTGATCCACGAAGCCACCTTTGCCCACCAGGATGCGGACATGGCCTATCAACGGCTCCATTCCACCTCCACCATGGCGGCCCAAGTGGCGCTGATGGCCCAGGCCAAAGCCCTGATCATGACCCACTTCAGCCCCCGCTATGCCCCAGGCAACCCCATCCAGCTAGAGGACCTGCTGGCGGAGGCCCAGGCCATCTTCCCCAATACGCGGATGGCCCGCGACTTCTACACCTATGACATCGAACGGCAGGAACCCGCCGCCCTAGAGGCGGTATAAGGCTCTTCGAGCAGGCATTGACCTGCCGTAGGGTGCCGTCAGCACAGCGTGACGCCCCGCGTACCGGGTAATTTCATGGCCAGAAATCTCCTAACATCCCTACCCAGGGCCACCGTTGGTTGGACAGTCCGCAAACAAATGGGGGCGAGGGCCACACTCGTACCAGGCGGCGTCAATTCCAGACCTTTCCTGGGGGCAGGGGAGCGGAGGAGCAAGGGAGCGAGCAGGATAGGGTAAGGCTGCCCCAGAGGGCTGGAAGCGGTATGGCGCAGGTTAACAGTGTCACTTTGGGCAGACTGACCTAAAATTTGCCCAGCCAACCTTGGGGGTTTTATGTTCAAACTGGTGGCGGTGCATTCCTTTCGGGGCGGTACGGGTAAGTCCAACACCACGGCCAACCTGGCCACCCTGCTGGCCTGGACGGGCAAACGGGTGGGCATTGTGGACACCGATTTGCAATCCCCCGGTATCCACATCCCCTTTGGCCTCGCCCAAGCCGATGTCACCTACACCCTAAACAGCTACCTCTGGGGGGAATGCGCCATTGAGGACGCCGTCTACGACCTCACCCCAGCGGCGGTAAAGCAGCGCAACGGGGCGGTGTGTCTGGCCCCCGGCAGCTTCAAAACCGAGGAAATCACCCGCATTGTCAGCGAGGGGTACGACATTACCCAGCTCAGCAACGGCCTTAACACCATCGCCGATCGCCTCAATCTCGATTACGTTTTCATCGACACCCACCCCGGCGTCAACAACGAAACCCTGCTGGCCATGGCCTTGGCGGATGTGCTGGTGATGATTTTGCGCCCCGACGGCCAGGACTTTGAAGGCACGGCGGTGACGGTGGAGGTGGCCCAACACCTGGGCATTCCCAACCTGATGCTGGTGGTGAACAAGGTGCTGGCGGCCCTCGATGCCGACGGCATTCGTCGCCTGGTGGAAAAGACCTACGGCGTACCCGTGGCCGGGGTGCTGCCGATGGCGGAGGAAATGATGCTGTTGGGCAGCCGTGACCTGTTTTGCCTCAAGTATCCCAAGCACCCCCTCACCCAAGAACTGATTGCGATCGCCCGACGGGTAGTGGCTTAGGGCCACAGCCATAGCCGCTGTCGTGATGGGGCGTAGACCAGGGCGCGGTTTGATTCGGGTCAGCTTTCCCGGTAGGATGCGGTGATGCGAGTCTCGCATTTGTCCCTTCGTTCCCGGATAACCGTGCGCAAGATAGTCATCGCTGGCAACTGGAAAATGTACAAAACCCAGGCGGAAACCCTGGAGTTTTTGCAAGGATTTGTCGGCCAACTTTCAGAAACCCCAGAAGACCGGGAAGTGGTGCTCTGCGTACCGTTCACCGCCCTGAGCGCCCTGTCCAAAAACCTGCACGGGG
>JAQCHG010000398.1 GCA_027619675.1 Cyanobacteriota bacterium | reverse complement strand
TGAAGGCAGGGCGGTGGATCGGGGTGGAGCCTCCTATGATCGACCCGACGGCGTAGCCCCCGCTGGGTTTCCCCAGGGGTTACCCTATACCAGGGATAATCATCCCGCTGTTTTCATGCTGTAAATACCCATCTCTCTGGGGTTACCAGAGACCTATGGAGCTAACTCAAAGGGGTTCTATGAGCGATATTCAAGAGAAGATTCAACAGGAAGTCAAAAGCGCCCGCGAAGCTTGCGATGTGTCGGGAGCCACGTCTGGTGAGTGCGCGGCGGCCTGGGATGCGGTAGAAGAACTGCAAGCGGAGGCGGCCCACCAGCGCACCCAGCAGAAGCCCCAAAACTCCCTCGACAAGTACTGTGCCGACAATCCTGAAGCGGCAGAGTGCCGGGTTTACGAAGACTAGAAACGGGATATTGGTTTAAGCCCGTCGGCTATCCTCACCCCACTGCCCGCAAGGGACGGTGGGGTTTTGAGTCAGTAGCTGGGCGCAATGACGTTAAAGATGATGGGGTGAAGGGGGTTGGGAACCCCTTCTTGGGGGCAACGCCCCCACCCCCCTTCTCACAATTCATTAGGTCACTCTACGTGCCTGGGCGGTCATGGGGCGGGGTGTAATGGTGCCCTATTCGCTGGTGTCGTCAATGACGGCGTTGCGGTCCAACAGCAGCAGGTTGCGGAGGGCGTCGGTGTCCAGTTCCGTCAGCCACTGTTCGCCAGCCCCCACCACCTGCTCCGACAGGGCCTTTTTGGACTCGATCATGTCGTGGATGCGTTCCTCTAGGGTGCCGGTGCAGACAAATTTATGGACCTGCACGTTGCGGGTTTGGCCAATGCGGAAGGCGCGATCGGTGGCCTGATTCTCCACGGCGGGGTTCCACCAGCGATCGAAGTGGAAGACGTGGTTGGCACGGGTCAGGTTGAGACCAACCCCCCCGGCTTTGAGGGAGAGGATGAACAGGCGGGGACCGCTGGGGTCGTGTTGGAAGCGGTCTACCATGACTTCCCGCTGATTTTTGCTGGTGCTGCCGTAGAGGAAGAGGGTTTCTTGCTTGAAGGTGCGCTCTAGGTGGGCTTGCAGGTATTTCCCCCATTCGGCGAACTGGGTGAAGATCAAGGCGCGATCGCCCTCATCCAGCAGTTCCTCCACCATTTCGTCAAACCGTTGCAGTTTGCCAGAGCGCTGGGGTTGCAGCCCCGCCCCGTTCACCTCACCGCCGAGGAACTGGATGGGGTGATTGCAGATCTGCTTGAGCTTGGTCAGCAGGGCCAAAATCATCCCCCGCCGCTGCACTCCATCCGCCGCGTCGATGTCCGCCAGGGCCTTGTCCACGGCCCCCTGGTACAGTTGGGCCTGTTCCCCAGAGAGGCCGCAGAATACGGTCATTTCCTGCTTCTCCGGCAGGTCTTGGATGATGGTGCGATCGGTCTTGAGGCGGCGCAGGATAAAAGGCTGCACCAGCGATCGCAGGGTTTTCAGGGAAGCCGTGTCCCCATAGCGCTCAATCGGGGTGGCAAACCGCCGCTGAAAGAAATTCTTTGGCCCCAAATAACCGGGATTGAGGAAATCCATAATCGACCACAGTTCCGCTAGGCGGTTCTCCACCGGGGTCCCGGTCAAGGCAATGCGAAACTGGGCTTCCAACTGGCGCACAGCGCGGGACTGCTTGGCGTCAGGGTTTTTGATGTTCTGGGCCTCGTCTAGCACCAGCCCCTGCCAGTCCACCCGTTCTAAATCCTTCAAATCCCGCTGGGCCAGGGCATAGCTGGTAAGCACCACACTCACCCCCCGCGCTTTGCGAGCAAAGGCGGCCCCGTGGGCGCGACCGTCGCCGTGGTGCATCAGCACCTTTAGCCCCGTGGCAAATTTGCGAATTTCCCGTTCCCAGTTGCCCAACACCGAGGTGGGGCACACCAGCAGGGTGGGGCCATCCAGCAGATCCCGCTGGCGCAGGTGCAGCAAAAAGGCGATGAACTGGATGGTTTTCCCCAAGCCCATGTCGTCCGCCAAGCAGGCCCCCAGCCCCCACTGTTCTAAAAAGGAGAGCCACGACACCCCCCGCGCCTGGTAGGGCCGCAGGGTGCCTTTGAAGCCGTCCGGCTCCGTGATGGGCTCTAGGGTTTGGTTGCCCTGGGTGAGGGTGGTGATCAAATCCTGCAACACCCCCGAGGCTTCAAAGCTGACCACGGGCAGCTTGTCGATCACCTGGGTGTCGCCGGTGCTCATGCGCAGGGCATCTTCCACGCTGAGGCTGATGGGGTCCTGGCATTTTTTGAAAAATTCGCGGGCGGCGCGGATGTCCTGGGGCCGCATTTCCACCCACTGGCCGTTGATTTCCACCAGGGGGGTTTCTAGGGAGACCAGCTTTTCAAAGTCCTTTTGGGACACCGTTTCGCCCGCGATGGACAGTGCCCATTTGACGTTGAGCAGGCTTTTGAGCCCTAGGCGCTGCCGCTGTTTGCGATCGGGGGCGGCGGCTTCGAGGCGAATGCCCAGCCGACTGTTGCCGGTTTGATCTTGGGGGTTGAGGCCGGGGGGCAGCACCACCCCAAAGCCGTTGTCTTGCAGTCGAGCCACCGCCACCTTGAGAAAGACGTAGGTCTGGGCGGGGTCTAGGGCACAGCCGCTGGGGCGCTCCTGTTGCAGGCTGTCTTTGACGGGGTCACAGAGGCGGGCGGCCCGCCCCAGGCCCGCCAACAGGGTTTCTTGGGGGGCGGGGATGGTTTGGCCCGCAATTACCGCCTCCGCCACCGGGTACTGCCATAGGGTTTCTGCCGGGATGCGGAAGTGGTCATCCTCGCGGCTTTGCAGGTAGTAGGCCAGCCGCCAGTCGGTTTCGGGCTCGGCGGGAGGCTCTAGGCTAAAGCACACCCGGAACCGTTGGGTATCCGTCACCGTTTGCAGGGGGGCGGCCCAGGTGGTGAGGGCATCCCGCAGGCGGGCAGCGGCGATCGCCCCCCCCTCAACCCCCTCCAGTTTGCCAGCCTCATCATTCAGGGCTTGCAGCCATTCCCGCACGGGCAAATCGGGGCTGAGCACCTCCGTAGCCGCCAGGGGGTCGCTGCGGTGACGCACCTGGGCATCCACCGTGGCCGCCAGAAAATCTTGGAGAAGCGGCTCCGGCTCGCGGGGATAGTCGAGGCGCACCGCCACCGGGGCATCCCGCCGGGTCTTGTCTGGGGCCTGGTAGGTGCGGCAGGCGGGGGGCATGTGGGCTTTGAATTGGCGCAGGCGGTGGCTGTCGGTGTCGCTGTCTAGCAACACCTGCCAGCGGCCATAGGTGGCCTTGCGGGTAATGGTAATCCCCGGTAGATACTTACCGCGCGCCAGCAGATCGAGCCCCCAACGGGCTACCTGGGACCAGTAGCGCAGGTCCCCCCCCAAGGCCACCCCGGCCACCTGGTCGTGGCCCAGGGGCAACTGTTGCAAAAAGCTGGCGGCTTCGCCGGGGGTTAGCCACA
>JAQCHG010000397.1 GCA_027619675.1 Cyanobacteriota bacterium | reverse complement strand
CCTATGCCAAGCCTGGGGCGATCGCGCCCCTGGGTACCCGAGGTTAGCCATGGATAGCAATACCCTCGCACCACCGCCCCAGGTATTGATCATCGCCACCAGTGAAGACCTGACCACCCACCTGCGCCAAGATCTGGCTGAAGCGGGGTACGTGATGGATGTGGCGCGATCGCCAGAGGAGGGATTGCAGCAGGCTAAACGCCTTAAGCCCGCCTTGATTGTGGTCGATCGCTCCCTGGGCAACCAATCAGGGCTGACGGTGTGCCAAGCCCTCCGTTCGGCGGGGCTCTGTAGCCCCATTTTGCTGTTCATGGCCCGCGACACCCTAGAGGACCGCATTGCTTGCTTAGAGGCCGGGGCCGATGATTATTGCCTCAAGCCCTATCGCGCCGATGCCTTCTTGAATGTGGTGAAAACCTATCTGCAACCGGGGCAGGTCAGTGCGGAACAACTGCGCTTTGGGGAACTGTCCCTGGACTTGGCCACCCGCACCGCCAGCCGCAATGGCCGCACCATTGAACTCACCACCAAGGAGTTTGAGCTACTGCGCTACCTGATGGAGCACCCCCGCGAAGTGATGACCCGCGACCAAATCCTCGAAAATGTTTGGGGGTACGACTTTATGGGGGAGTCCAATGTGATTGAGGTGTATGTGCGGTATCTGCGCCTCAAAATCGATGGCGATGACGAAAAACGCTTAATTCAAACCGTTCGGGGCGTGGGCTACGTCCTGCGGGAAAGTTAGGGGACTGACAAAACCATGGCGTTATCTCGATTCTTTGCCCATCGGGGCGATCGCAACCTATGGGCTACCCTCATGCGGGGTGGGGTCCTGTGCGCCTGTTTAACGTTGATGGGGTGTCCCCAAACGCCCCCTTTGGCCTCGGCAGGCACCGATGCCCCCGCCTCAACCCCCGCCGCCACCTCCACCCCGGCCACGGGGCCCCCCACCGACCCAACCGTTACGGACCCGTCCCCCTCTATCCCAGCCGGACAAGTGCTTCCCATTACCGCTGAAGTGACCTTGGGCGACACCGTGATTGGGCTGGAGGTGGCCAGTACGCCCCAGGAACAAGCCTTGGGGTTGATGTACCGCCAAAACCTGCCCGATGACCGGGGCATGTTGTTTCCCTTTTCGCCGCCCCGCCCCGTCAGCTTTTGGATGAAAAATGTCGTGATGCCCTTGGACATGGTGTTTGTCCATGGTGGCCAGATCGTCGGCATTGCCGAAAATGTGCCCCCCTGTGTGGTGGACCCCTGCCCCACCTATGGCCCCGGTCGCCAGGTGGTGAGCTATGTGATTGAGCTCCGGGGGGGCCGCGCTGCGGAACTGGGCCTAGAGGCGGGCGATACCGTTGCGATCGAATGGTTCCCGGAGGCGGGGGCAGACGCTGACGATACTGCCCCCAGCGGTGAGTGACGATCTGCCATTGACCAGGCTCAATGCTGTCGGGCTACGCGCCAGTGGTCACGCCAGCGGGATTATACTTTTGTCGCGAACTATTAAATTGAATGTGGATTTAAGGGCGCGATCGCAGCCTGCACAGCACCCTTGAGACACTCGCCATCCCGTCCCCCGCAGGCCGCCCCGGTGCCCCGTCTGGCCCCGTTGGCCCTGCGCCTTGGTCTGCCTCTCTGGAGGGTGGGAGCACACCCACTCCCGAGGGGTGTTGGTCGCGCGATCGCCCCATCTAGCGGGGCTTTTGCCGACCTTAGCGGCATCGGATATCCACCCCGCTCCAGGCCATGCAAGACCGACCAGCTTGGGTACAATCAGGCAAATCCACGGCGCGCCCTGGATCAGTCGGTGTGGGGTTCACAGGATCAGCAAGCAACGGTGCAGCCAATGACAACACGGAAAAATACTGGCTTGATTCAGTTCTTGCAGGATGAGTTGGCCATCTCTCCAGCCTCCATCCAGGTTGCCCTGCGCCATTGTGAGCAAGATCCAGGCCCCCTGCCCATGGTGCTATGGCAATACGGCCTGATCACTCTAGAGCAGCTAGAGCAGGTTTACGACTGGCTAGAGGCGGCCTAAGACGCTGTCAAGCCTAGGGGCTGTCATCCATGATCTGTCTCCTGCAGGACGGGCTAGCGGTAGCGTAACCCATGTGGATGTTGGGTCTTCGTTTCTCAACCGCAACCTACGGCGTCTTAGGTTTAATGGCAACTTCCGACTTAGCAGAGAGGCGGGTGCGGCGTTACAGACCGATGGCAGTGGCATAGACCCCCTGGGCGTGGTGCCACAGATGCAGGAGCCGTTGTTCTAGGCTGCTGCTGAGTTCCGTCACAAACACGCCTTCTTCTTGGTGGGCATCTTCTGTAATCCACAGCCCCCGCAAATTCACCTCCACCCAGCCGCGATCGCAGGCACTCAGGGTGACCTCGCTATAGCGGTGCAGGCTTTGCAGCCCCGGCAAATCCGCAGGCAGGGGAATGCTGGCCCCACTGGGTTGCACCGTCACTGGGCGTTGACTGCGGACATGGACGCTGACCCGATCCGCCAGCAGAGATTCCACCGATTCCCGCAGGTACTCCAACGACAGCCCTGCGTCGGTAAACGTAACTTTCAACATGACAGGTACCGAAGAATAGATAAAAAGCCGTAATCCAAAAAGCCAAAGGGGGCGCAGGCCCTCGGTGAGCCCTGGGGGAACCCCCCGATCGCGACGGCGAACCGTGAATGCTTGGGTCCGCGCCGATCAGAGCACTCAAGCCGCGATCGCCCAGGCAGCCGGGAAGTAAACCGTGTCCCCATGACTTACCCGGCGGCGATCGCGCCCCGTGGGTGCAATATTGGCTGCGCCGCCCCGCCTGGGCACCATCGGCTCGATCAGGCGGTCGGCGCTGGCAAAACCGACTAGAAAGTTAGGTGTGTTGGACTTGCCAACGGTGGAGTTGCCAGTGCCAATGTTGCCGCGTCAGGGGCAGCGGGGACCCGATGGGATGCTGCACCCTAGACCTAATTCGGTCAGACCTCAGGGCGGGCATGATGGGCAGATCCCGGAGTTGCAGGTTTCGGCAAATTAGGGGGAAGACCGTTACTACAGCGGCCATCGGTACGGTTCCGTAGCCATCGCCCGCGATCGCGCCTGTGAAGTGGGTTGGGATGGTGGTGAACCGATATCGCATGGCATCAGTCTCCTTTGAGGTTTGCCCAGAAACGAGGACAACTCGGCACTGTTACGTTCTCCTGTCAATACTACACGTGTAATACAAAGCTGTCTAGACTATGGGGTAGCGTGTAAACCTGTCTGTGATATTTGGAGGTGCCCGTTCCCATGCCCACCCTGTCCCGTGTATCCACAACCGATATGGAAGTCACCAGCATCCGCCTGGAAAAAGACCTCAAAGAACGGCTCAAGGCGATCGCGGGCAGTCGTGGCTACCAAGCCCTGATTCGAGATGTGTTGTGGGCCTATGTGGAACAGCAGGCAGGCAATTGCCAGGGCACCCTCTGC
>JAQCHG010000396.1 GCA_027619675.1 Cyanobacteriota bacterium | reverse complement strand
GCCCACGTCTATACCGCGATCGCCCAGCAGGACCTCAACGCCCTGGGGTTTGATCGCGATCGCTACAAAACCCTAGTGGTGTGCGGCCTCAACCCCCACAAACGGGTGGTGTGGAAACAAACCGCCCCCCTTCCCGAAACGGGCTTGTCGGTGGCAGACACCGATCTGTTCTCCTTTGAAAATCGCCGCAGCAACGCCCTGATCTTCCCCGCCTTGATGGCCCTGGGGATGGTGATGAACGCCATGCCCCTGGTTAATGCCCTGCTGCGGGGCATCAAGATCTGGTTCCATGAATTTGGCCATGCCACCGTGGCTTGGTTGGCAGGGCGACAGGCCATTCCCCTGCCCATTGGCTGGACCAATGTGGGTTCCGAGCGATCGCTGTTTGTCTACTTTGGCCTGTTGTTCCTATTTGGCCTGCTCTACCGGGCGGGGCACAAAGAAGACCACCGCTGGCCGATGATCTTGGCGGGGCTGCTGGTCATCCTTCAGTTTTGGATGACCTGGCTCCTGCCCACCGACACCTTTGCGATGCTGCTCTCCTTCGGCGGCATTGGGGGGGAACTGTACCTCTGTGCCCTGCTGATGATTAGCTTTTACTTTCCCCTACCCGCCTATTTTCGCTGGGATTTTTACCGTTATCCCGTGGTGGTGGGGGCGGCCTTCACCTTTTGGGATACGTTTGGGCTGTGGAAGCAAATTGCCCGAGGCAAAGCCTTCCCTTTGGGGCAATGTGGGGCGACCCCAACCATGGGGATATGAACCGCCTGGTGAACGACCACGGCTGGACGCCCATGGCCATTACGGGCACCTACAACGCGATCGCCAACCTCTGCCTGATCGCCCTGATTGCCGTATACCTGTATGTGTTTTTCAAACAGCACCGCCAATGGCTGTTTGCCCTCTCTCAACGGTGCTGGGTGCGGCCTGAGTAACCTGAGTTCGGGTTAAGGGGCATTCCCGTCTGATATGGGCTCAGATATCCGGTTGCCCGATACATTTCCAGGGCGCAGCCCCCTGCGCCCCTACAGATGCTCTGGGGTGGAGCGTCCCGGCATCTCCTCCATCGACTTATCCCCAACCGAGGTTGAGTCGGGGATTGCATGGGTTGCGGACCTTCACCCACCCTATGCCCCGCAGCACTCGTGCCTTAACCACTGGTACCAAGCGTCTAACCCCTGGCCCGACAGGGCCGAGACCTGGAAAATTCTCAGGTCGGGGTTGACCTGGCGGGCATAGGCCAAGCAGCGATCGACATCAAAGGGGAGGTAGGGCAGCAGGTCCAGTTTGGTCAGCACCATCACCTGACAGGCCCGAAACAGGTGGGGATATTTAATCGGCTTGTCTTCCCCCTCGGTGATGGAGAGGATTGCCACCTTGGCCTGTTCCCCCAGGTCAAACAGGGCAGGGCAGACCAGATTGCCCACATTTTCAATCAGCAGCAGGCTGTGGGGGGGCGGGTTTAGCTCCCGTAGGCCCCGCTGCACCATAGCCGCCTCTAGGTGACAGCCCTGGCCCGTATTCACTTGCAGGGTGGGGCAGCCGGTGGCGGCGATGCGTTCGCCATCGTGGCTGGTGGCCTGATCCCCTTCGATCACCGCCAGGGGCCGTTCCCCTATCAGGTCCGTGAGGGTGCGCACCAGCAGGGTGGTTTTGCCCGCACCAGGGGAACTCATCAGGTTGAGGGCGGTGATGGCGCGATCTCGCAGCCACCTGCGGTTTTCAGCGGCGATGCGATCGTTTTTGCCCAGGATTTGCTGCTCTAGGGTGACGGTGGTGCCGTGGCTGTGGACAGGGTGGGCGGCGGAGCTGTCCCCTGCATTCTCGAAAGCGATTGCCCTTAAACCCTGGCGGTGAGGTGGCGGGGCGGCGGCACTGTTCCCATCAGTCCCATCAATCCCATCCGAGGTGTCTGCGGCTAGGGCGAGGTGGGGATCCGGGCGATCGCCGTTCGGGGGATGGGGATGGGCGTGGGTGATCACCGTGCCGTCCGGCAGGGTGTGGGTGTGTTCAGACAGGTCCCCGCTGGGGGCCGCATCCGTCGCCGGGCCTGGGGGGCGGCTAAAGGTGACGGTGTTGGTGCTGGCGCAGCCGCAGGTTACACACATGGGGTTTCAAGCTCCAAGGTCTGAATCATCAACTCTTGCCCTTGCAGAATCTCTAGGCGGGGGCTGCCGCAGCCACAGAGGCCAAAGGGTTGATCGAGGGCCATCTGTTGTCCACAGTCGCGACACCGGGCTAGGCCGGGGGGCTCCAGGATGTCCAGCACCGCCCCCTCCAAAGGGGAGCCCTGGGCACAGACATCAAAGCAAAAGCGAATGGCCTCGGGCATGACGGCGCTGAGTTGGCCAATGGTGAGGGTGATACGCCGCACCTTGGCCCCGTTGGCGTGGCTAGTGGCGATCGCCACGATGTTTTCCGTGATGCCCAACTCGTGCATGGTTTGCGCTCTAGGGATGTGGGACGTTGGGGGATGTCTGCGGTCTGGTCCCCTGGTCTGGCCAGGGTGGGGATCAGCAGATTCTCGGGAGCTGATCCCCCACCAGGCGGTCTAGCACCCGCTCGGTGCCAAAGGCGGTGCGCAGGGCAACCCCCTGCCCCGTCGTCACCTCGCCAATGAGGGCACTGTGGGGGCCTGCCGGGTGCGATCTCATCGCCGCCAACACCGCCTCCGCCTGATCTGGCGGCACAACCACCACCAGCTTGCCTTCGTTGGCCAGGTAGAGGGGATCCAGCCCCAGCAGTTCACACAGCCCCATCACCGCCCCATCCACGGGGATGGCCGCTTCCGTCAGGCGAATGGCCACCCCAGCACTGGCGGCAAACTCATTCAGCACCGTGGCCAGCCCCCCGCGCGGGGCATCGCGCATGGCCCGCACCTGGGGGCACACCGCCGCGATCGCCGCCACCAAGCTGTGGAGGGGTTGGCAATCGCTGCGCAAATCCGTCTCTAGGGCAAACTGCTCCCGCGCCACGAGGATGGTGGCCCCATGGTTGCCCACCGGGCCATTCACCAGCACCACATCCCCTGGCTGAATCTGATGGGCGGCGGGGGTGATCCCCGTGGGGATCACGCCGATGCCCGCCGTGTTGATGAACAGCTTGTCGGCGCTGCCTCGGGGCACCACCTTGGTATCCCCAGTAACGATGGTGACCCCCGCCGCCCGTGCCGCCGTGGCCATGCTGCCCACCACCCGCCGCAGGGTGGCCAGGGGCAGCCCCTCTTCCAAAATGAAGGCGCAGGTGAGGTAGCGGGGCACGGCTCCCCCCACCGCCAGGTCATTGACGGTGCCGTTCACCGCCAGGGTGCCGATGTTGCCGCCGGGGAAAAATAGGGGATCCACCACAAAGGAGTCGGTGGTGAAGGCGAGGCGATCGCCCAGGGCGGTCAATGCCGCCAGGGGTAGGCGGGCCTGATCCTCCATCTGGGGGAGATCGGCCCCGGTGTCTCCCTGAAATTCCCGCACAAACAGGTG
>JAQCHG010000395.1 GCA_027619675.1 Cyanobacteriota bacterium | reverse complement strand
GCGGGATCAACTGGCCCAGGCCAATGGGGAACTGGAGGTGCGGGTGGCGGCCCGCACGGCGGAACTGGCCCAGGCCAATGCGGAAATCACCCACCTGAATCGGCAACTCCAGGCGGAAAACCTCCGCATGGGGGCAGAACTGGATGTCACCCGCCGCCTACAACAGATGGTGTTGCCTACGGAAGTGGAGTTAGCGGCCATCTCGGGGGTGGATATTGCCGGTTTTATGGAGCCAGCGGAGGAGGTGGGGGGCGACTACTATGATGTGCTCCAGGAGGGCGATCGCCTCCGCATTGGCATTGGGGATGTGACGGGCCACGGGTTGGAGAGCGGCATGGTGATGCTGATGGCCCAAACGGCGGTGCGTACCCTGATCGCCAGTGGTGAAACCGACGCCACCCGGCTCTTGAATGTGGTCAACCGCATCATCTACGACAACACCCGCCGCATGCAGTCCTACAAAAATATGTCCATCGCCCTGTTGGACTATGAGGCGGGCAAGTTGCGCCTCAGCGGCCAACATGAGGAACTGATTGTGGTGCGCCAGCGGGGGGAGATTGAGGCGATCGACACGTTGGATCTGGGCTTTCCCCTGGGGTTAGAGTCGGACATTTCCCCCTTTTTGGCGGAGACGGCGGTGGAGTTGCAGCCGGGGGATCTGGCGGTGCTGTACACCGATGGCATCACGGAGGCGATGAATGGCGATCGCCAGCAGTATGGCCTCGCACGCTTTCACCAACAACTGGTGCAGGCCCGCCACCTGACGGCGGCGGAGATTCGTCAGGCGGTGATTGCCGATGTGCGCCGCCATATTGGCGAGACGGCCATGACCGACGATTGGACCCTGCTGATTTTGAAACAGCGGTAACCCCTATGAGCGTTTTGGTAACCCTGGTGGCGATCGCGATCTCGTTTTTGGCGTCGTTTTGGATGATCGATCTGATCGATTTCTGGCACCTGGGGCGGCTGGTGCCCAACTGGCTGGGCTGGCTCTTGGTGGTGTCGGTACTGGCTTGGCTGGGGGGCGATCGCTAGCCCCATCCCCTATCGGCATCATCCCTGGCCTGAGGGCACGCCAGCCAGTCAGGAGGGGACCGTGACCGCGCCCGCCCTTGGGATCGCGCTAGCGGGGATCCAGTTGCCCCACCACTTCTAGCTGCTGCTGGTCAGTGAGCCGTAGGACGACCAACTCACCGGAGGAGACGCTGGCGTCGCTGAGGGCGGCAATGTTGACAAAGTGGGTCACCATCACGATGACGCCGGGGTTATCCGCCTGAGCCTGCATAAATTCCCGCAGTTGGGCCGTGCGTTCGGGGCCAGCGGCGCGATCGCTAAAGAAGGAATTCAGCGCAGGCAAGGGCTCGACGGGGCCGAGGTCCATCAGTTCAGCGGTGTCGAGGCAGCGACACCACTGGCTAGACAGCACCCGATCCACCGCAATGCCCCGCTGCCTAAAGGCGGCTCCGGTGCGTGCCGCCTGCGATCGCCCCTGCTCTGACAGGTTGCGTTGGGTGGTGCAGTCCCCCAAGGTGAAGTTGGCGGGGTCGCCAGTGCCGGGGGCAAGGGCATGGCGCATCAGCACAAAGTAGGGGGCGGTGGGCTGTTGCAACTGTGCCCAGAGGTCGTCTTCCACCGTGGGTTGGGCTGGCGCAGGGCTGGGGGCAAGTTGGCTGATGCTGGGGACGGAGGTGGGCAGGGCAGGGGCGATCGCGGGGGGCTCAGCGCCATTGCCCATGCAGCCCACTAGCCCCATCAACACACTCGCCTGCATCCCCCAAAACGCTTTGCCCACGACAACACTCCTCACGTTTACTTTTTCCCTAAGACCGCTGGGGGCTGCCGGGGCAGGTACTTGTAAGTAGGGCTGCCACAGGCGGGGCAGGGGGTGAACTGGTGATAGCCGCAATGGGGGCAGTGGGCGTCGCCGCGCTGGAGTTTTTTGGCACAGCGGATGCAGCGGCCCTTTTGCACCCGCCCCGCTGCCTGCACCCGTGGGTTGAAAACGATGCGCTGAAAGAATTTGATCACCCCAAACCCAATCAGCGGTATCGCCAGGATGTAGAGGTAACTGACCAGGAACAGCAGCCCCCCCAGTAGGGTAGCCACCACCTCCGCCAGTACCTCAAACAGCACCCCCACCTGAAAGAACTGGAAGGCTTTCACCAGCAGCGGGATGCAGAAAATCAGCACTAGGTGCCAGCTCATCAGCGACACAAGGCCGTAGTTGCGGGCCTGGGCGTAGCGATGGACGCCGAGGGCGATCGCCAGCAGCGGCACCAAGAACACCCCCTGGAACAGGATTTGGATGGTGGGGTACCAAAACTGGGCGCGATCATAGCCCCGCTCTACCCCGGCAAACTGGCTGTCGTTTTGCAACAGTTGAAGGTAGCGATCGCCCTCGCTAGAGGCCACAATCGCTTCTCGCAGAACCTGCTGCTGGGCCTTGAGATCGGTGATCTCAGCGGTGTTGGCATCGAGGGTGGCCTTGGCCTCTGCTGCCTCTACATTGTTGATGGACTGATCGCGGGGCTGCCCTGCGATTTCCTCCAGCAGGGTGGAATCGTACTGCTGGCGAATAGTGGCATTCGCTGCCTCTAGGTCCGCAATTTGGGTCTGAAGCTGATCGATTTGGCCCAGGCGATCGCGGTTAGCCGCCGTCGCCACCGCCACCTGCCGCTGGGCGTAGTCTATGCAGACATCTGAACCCCGCCCCAGCCGCTCCTGATTCCACTGCTGGTAGGTTTCCGTCAGGGGTACTGGGTCGCGCTGGGCGTTGTCAATGGCGGTGCGTAGCAGGTCGTAGTCTTTGTTCTCGGCGGTGCTGGTGCGGTAGCTCTGCCATTCGGGGTAACAGCCGTAGGCTTGGCCAGGGCTGATGTACCAGCGGCCAATGTCATCCAATCCAATGAAGACGTTCACCAAAATGAACAGGTCAATCAGGATGATGACGGCCAGGCTAACTTTGTTAATCGGCTCGTTGTTGACGGTGCTGGACTTGTGGAACAAGAAGCGCCGCAGGCGGCGAAAGAAGCGTCTCAACATGGGGGCTCATGGCTACTTAGATAGTGTCAGCCTAGAATCGGAAACTGCGATCGCCCGCTCCGACAGGGACACTTCCCATAGCTGGCAAAATACAGGGCAGTCATCGTCAAGCCTGCCTGCCTTGGATGCGCCCTAGGGGCTGCGTACCCTCGCTCAGGCATAATGGCGACCATCCCCATGGGATGAATGATCGCATGGGGATGGTTGCGTTTGTAACGCGGTGGGAACTGGCAGCCCCCCTGGAACCACGATGCGGTGATGGCCCAAGGGGGCAAGGGTTTCGCGCGATCGCTCAATTGCGCCCTTTTCAGGAACGAGGCTGTACCCTCCCGATAGTTAACGGTCTTTATCGTCGGCCCGTGACTGTAGGTTCAGTGACGGGATCGGGTAGCAACAGAACCCATAACAGATGGATTACTTCATGCCAGCCCTTTCCGCTCCTACGGACTGGCTTTCT
>JAQCHG010000394.1 GCA_027619675.1 Cyanobacteriota bacterium | reverse complement strand
GCTTTCGGCGGGCACGGCTCTATCAACCAAGGCGGAGCGTGTTGCTGCCCTACTTCCTGTTTACCGGGGTCCTGATGAAAAAAATCCAGGCCATTGCCGCCCAGGAACAAGCGGCCCACCCCGACACCGAGATCGTCTGTCTACCGGAAATGGGGCTGCATCCCCAGTTGATGGCGGTGATGCGGCGGCGGGAAATTGAAACCCAAGCGGGCACGGTGCAGATGAACTGTGAAATGTGCAAGTTTCGGTTAGCCGCTTTGGAAACGGGGGCCGCCAGCCATAGCCACGGTCACGATCATGGTCACGCCCATAATCACGGCCACGGCCATGATCACGGCCACGATCACCCCCACGGCCATGGCCACGACCACGCCGTGGTGGATCCCTACGCGGAGCCGGCCCAATACCACGATCGCATCTGGCAGGTACCCTAGGGTCCATTAGGATAAGCAGCGCCTCGCTCCCGTGCCCCTCTACTCCCCTGCGCCCAAGCAAGGTCTGGGAATTGACGCCGCGCGGTTCTGGGGCGCGTCATCAACGACAGGTGAGGGCCTAGGGGTCGCCATGGCCGCCCCCACCTCTATGATGGGGCTAGGGGCTGTAGCCGTTGTAAAACAAGGGTTCTTGCCGTCGTGGATGACAGCCCCTAGATCAGGCGGGCCTGTCCCGCTGTCCTTCCCTGGGATTTTGCTATGGCCTTTACCGTTGGCGATCGCGTCCGGCTCACCGCCGCGCCCCCCTATTTCAAAACCGCTGAGCCCATGCCCATGCTGCGCCCGCCGGATCTTGTCGCGGTGGGGGAACTGGGCACCATCTTAGACCAGCGGCCCGGCGGCTATTGGGGGGTGAAGTTTGAGCGGGGGGCGTTCTTGGTGGACAGCCAATACCTTGCGTTGGCCACGGCTGAGGAGGCCGAAGCCGAGTAGCTGGGGGTTTCCCCAGGGGTTGGCAAGGTTACGCCGCGCCATCCGTGCGTCCCTGCCAGGTGCCGTGGAAGCTGGGGGGAATCACAGCAGGCAGACCCAGGCGGCAAAGGGGGGCATCCTCCAGGCGATCGCGATCGTAAATCCACACCTCGCTCTGGTGTTGGTGGCCGTCGTACACCACCGTCACCACCCAGCCCTGGCGGGGATCCTGGGGATGATCAACCACCACGGGTTCCGAGGGATAGCGGCCTGGACCCGCATCCGCCAGGGTGAGGCAATCGCGGCGGGGATCAAAGCGGGCGATCGCCCCAAACAGTTCCCCGTCCGCGTCGCCACAGCCGGGGCGGTGGATCGAGAGATAGGTGGGGGCGGCAGCCATATCCTCCCCCCGGCCCACCACGGGGAACTCACAGTTCTGGGAGATCAAACGCACCTGCTCGCGAATGTGGCCCTGGTGGGGGTCAATGCGCAACCGCCACAGTTGCCCCACCGCCGGGGTGCGCACCGCCCCTTGGGCCACCTCCCGTAGGTATTGATTGGTGGCAAAGTCTGGGTACCGCACCATTTCCACCACCACATCCCCGTGGGCATCCCCATAGCCCTTACCAAAGTGCCATTGGAACCAGGGATCCGCTTCCCCCCAACTCACCAGTTCTAAGCTGTCGGCATCCACCACAATCAGTTGGCTGCCCCGGCGGGGTTGCCACATCAGGGCATCGCTAAAGCTTTTGAGCCCCAGCACCGCCGGGAGGGCATTCAACCGCACCGGGGGTACGCAAAACACCAGGTAGCGATCGGCCAGCACCCAATCGTGGATCAGGGGAATGCCATTCAGGGGCAGGGCAGCTTTTTGCACAATCCGCCCTTGGGGATTGCTGCGGTACAGATTGAGGGTGGCGTTGGCCCCCGCCACTAAACCGAAGTTGAAAATATCTCCAGTTCTGGGATGGCGTTTGGGATGGGCGGAATAGGGCTCATTGGCCCCCAGTTGGCCTAAATCGTCAATACCCAGGGTGTCCAGGGTGTCTGGATCGAGCCGATGGGGCCAGCCCCCTTCCCACAGGGCCAAGACCCCATCCGGCAGGGCCAGCACCGAGGTGTTGGCGGCGTTCTTGAGTTGGGTATTGAGGCGCTGCCACAGGGTGCCGGGGGCGAGGCTGCCGTAGCCGTTGTAGAGAAATTGATCCACCGCTTCTTCTTCCACATAGCCCGCCGATCGCACATAGCGATAGGTGGCGGTGGCCTGCCCATGGGCAAACTGTACCGCCAACACCGCCCCATCCCCATCAAACCAATGGCCCACCCGGCGGCCATTGCGGGTTAAGCGGGCGGGGCCATTGCGGTACAGGCTGCCCTGGAACTCGGGGGGCAGAGTCCCCGCCAGAATCGGTAGGGGCTGGCGGGCAAATTCCTGGGCGGGGTGGGCGATCGCCTGGTTCCAGAGGGGTTGGGCAGCGGTAGACGGTACGGAGATCAAGGGGTCCTCATGGGTGCTAAACACCCTGCCATTGTCCGTTAAATTCCCATCCGTGGGGTTTGCTTGGCATGGGTGGGGGGATAAACGGAACGCCGAGGATGCAGGAGCGCGTTTGGGTGCGTTCCAGGCCCGTCATCCCGCTTCCCGGCGCAGATCCCTTAAACTGAGAGAGAAGTAACGAAATGTAACGCCATGTCCCCTTCCCCCTCTCAACGCCGGGTTGTCGTCATCGGTGGCGGCATTGGGGGACTGACGGCTGCCGCCCTGCTGGCCCATCGCGGCCATGATGTGATCGCCTTTGACCAAGCCCAGGTGCCGGGGGGCTGTGCCTCCACCTTTCGACGGCGGGGCTTCACCTTTGACGTGGGGGCTACCCAGGTGGCGGGGCTAGAGCCGGGGGGCATCCACCACCAAATTTTTCAAGCACTGGATCTGCCCTTGCCCGAGGCCACCCCCTGCGACCCCGCCTGTGCCGTTTACCTACCGGGGGAGTCGGAGCCCATTTCCGTCTGGCGCGATCCACAGCGATGGCGGGCAGAGCGTCAACGGCAATTCCCCGGCAGTGAGCCCTTCTGGCAACTGCTGGCCACCTTGTTTCAAGCCAGTTGGCGCTTCCAGGGGCGAGACCCGGTGCTGCCCCCCCGCAACCTGTGGGATCTGGGGCAGTTGGTGCAGGCGGTGCGGCCCGACACCCTGGTGACGGTGCCTTTTACCCTGGCCACGGTGGGGCAGGCGGTGCGTCTGCTGGGGCTGGGGGGAGATCGCCGCCTCAAGACCTTTTTGGATTTGCAGTTAAAGCTCTATTCCCAAGTGGGGGCAGACGAAACGGCCTTGCTGTATGCCGCCACCGCCCTGGGGGTGTCCCAAGCGCCTTTGGGCCTGTTTCACCTCCAGGGCAGTATGCAGGTGCTCAGCGATCGCCTAGTGGCCGCTTTAGAGCGGGATGGCGGCAAGCTGCTCATGGGCCATCGGGTGGAGCACATTCAGGTGGAGCACGGTCGCCCCACGGGGGTTGGGGTGCGGCGGGGCAAAACGGGGCCGGTCTGGACTGAGCCCGCTGACCAGGTGGTGGCCAATGTGACGGTGCAAGACCTGGGGA
>JAQCHG010000393.1 GCA_027619675.1 Cyanobacteriota bacterium | reverse complement strand
ATGCGCCGGAGGTCATCAAAGAGGGATTGCACGGTGGGGGTGCGCCCTTCTTGGCGTCGCCAAATTTGCACCAATCGAATCAAGGCTTCCCGCTGCTGGTCGCTGCCGTCGTAGTCCATGGGTACCCGCTGCCAAAAAGTGAGCAGGGCTTTGTCGATCTGGGCGGCTGCTTTGGCCATGGCGGCGGCATCGTTGGTGTTGTTCAGCAGCGCTTGGGGATCAATGCCCAAATCCTGAATGGCGGTGGTGCGGGAGTCGAGTCCCTGCCAGGCTCGGTAAGCTTCGGTGAGGGCAAAGCGCTGATCCCCTCGCCCTTGGTAATAGGTGGGCATCCGCTGGACAAAGGCCATGAGGGCGGGGTCAATGATATCTAGGTTGGTTTCGTGGGCGAAGGGATCGGTTTGATTGAGCCAGGCGATCGCCGCTTCCCGCGAGTCCATCTGCCGCCAAATCTGCACGAGACGAATCAGGGCTTCCCGCTGGTAGGGATAGCCGGAGTAGTAGCGATCGGCCTGCTGAATGAAGGTGATCAGGGCCTTATCCAGCTCGGCTTCATTGACGATGCCATCGGTGTTGGGCAGCTTAAAGGCGGCAATGACGGCGGCATGGCTGTCAAGTTTGCGCCAGAGGCGAGCGGCTTCTAACAGGGCCACCCGCTGAAAGGTGAGGCGACTGTAGTTGGGAGGTACCCGTTCGACAAAGGCCAGCAGATCCTTGTCGAGGGCGGCGAGGTTTTGGGGTAGTTGATCGGCTTTGTAGTCGGTGGTGATGTCCCGCAGATAGGCGTTGAGGAGGACATCGTCTTCACAGGGTTCGAGGCGGGCGGCGGCGGTGTCGCTGGCCGGAGGGTTGTACCCTTCGGCAATGCGCCGGAGGAAGCGATCGCTATAGCGCCCAGCGGCGGCATTCCACAGCGCATCCCCCTGCCAACCTGCGGCGGTGAGGGCGTTGGTGAGGCTCCGCAGGGTATTGGCCGCATACTGCACCTGCTCCGGAAAGGTGTTCACCTGGGAGGGGGGGATGCGATTGGCGGGGGCGATGCCGAGCCCCGTTTCCCCATCCTCTAGGGGCGGCGATTGGTGGGCCACGTAGAGGGCCGCCAAAATGGGTTTGTGAATCCCCGTGCGGGCCGCCTCAATCAGGTAGTAGTAGTTGCGCTGATCCGGTGCAAGATTGGCCATGGGTCAAAATACGAGGGTTGGCAATCTCACCAAAGTTTAGGCGTTCCTTCCCCTGTTCAACCATTTCGTTTACATCTGGTCTGATGTTCTGCGGCCCAAGGGGGGATTTTTGATGGTGGCTTCTGTGCTGTCGGCGGCTCAACTGGCCTCGATCGCCTTGGTGGCGACGGATATGGATGGCACCCTCACCCACCAGGGGCGGTTTACGCCACGGTTGCTGGACGCCTTGGCGGCGTTGGCGGCGGCCCAAATTTCCGTCGTGATTGTGACGGGGCGGTCGGCGGGGTGGGTGCAGGCGATCGCCCACTATCTGCCCATTGCCGGGGCGATCGCGGAAAATGGCGGCCTGTACATGGCCCCCGCTGCCGACACCTATCAATATTTGGTGGATCTTGAGGATCCGACCGCCCACCGTCAGCACCTAGCGGCGATGTTTGAGCGCCTGCGTCGGCGTTACCCCCACCTGCAACCCTCGGGGGACAATGCCTTTCGCCTAACGGATTGGACCTTTGATGTGGCCGGGTTAGCCCCGGAGGATTTAGCTTGGTTGGCCACCACCTGTGAACAGACAGGGTGGGGGTTTACCTACAGCACGGTGCAGTGCCACATCCGCCCCGCCCCGCAGGACAAGGGACCGGGGTTGAGTCGGGTCTTGGCGGAACAGTTCCCCCAGTTGCGGCCCGATCAAGTGGTCACGGTGGGGGACAGCCCCAACGATGAGGGCCTATTTGATCCCAGCCGTTTTCCGCTGTCGGTGGGGGTGGCCAATGTGGCCCATTATCGCGATCGCCTCACCCATTTTCCCCGCTTTGTCACCCAGCAACCCGAGGTGGCCGGGTTCTGTGAGCTAGCCGCGATGATCACCGCCATGCGGTGAGGGGGGTGGGCCAGGGTTACCCAGGCGACAACGGCTAGCACGCCACGGTGTCGAGAGGGTGGCGAAGCGGCGGCGGGGGATTTCGCTATAGTTCCGTGGAATCCCATGGGCTGGCAGAGCCAGTTCATGGCTGCAACCACCCGAGGAAACTGCACCTATGGCTAAGTTTGCTACCCGCGATCGCTACATCAACCCGGCGACCGCTAGCCGCCGCTACGTAGACTATGCCTACGACCAGCCCGGTAGCCTCCCTGGCACCCTGCAAATCAAAGCCAACGCCCGCCCGCCCCAGATCACCCTCATCAACTACGACGCCACCGATGCCAGCCGCGTGGCGATCGCCCAGCCAGAAGACTGCACCCCCTACCTCAACACCGACACCGTGTCGTGGGTGGATGTTTGTGGCCTGGGCCAAGAAGCCGTCTGGCAACGCATTGGCGACGTGTTTGCGCTGCACCCCGTGGTCCTCGAAGATGTGGTCAACGTTCCGCAACGCCCCAAAACCGAAAACTATGGTGACCAACTGGTGGTGGTGCTGCACATGGTGATGTTGCTGCCGGGGCAACAGCGCTTCTTTAATGAACAGGTCAGCTTTGTGCTCAGCCCCACCTATCTGCTCACCGTCCAAGAAGAAGCCGACTACGACTGCTTTGGCCCTATCCGCGATCGCATTCGTTTTGATCGGGGGCACCTGCGCCAACGGGCCGCCGATTACCTGCTCTACAGTCTGATCGATGCGGTGGTGGACGGCATTTTCCCCGTTTTAGAGTCCTATGGCGAACGGGTGGAAATCCTGGAAACCGAGATCACCCAGACCCCCACGACCAATACCCTGGCGGACATTCACCAGTTCAAGCGGGAACTGATTGCCCTGCGCCGATCCCTCTGGCCCCAACGGGAGGCGATCGCTGCCCTGCTGCGGGAAGATTGCACCCTGGTCAGTAACGAGGTGAAAGTCTACCTGCGGGATTGCTACGAGCACGTGGTGCAGGCCCTAGACATGCTCGAAACCTACCGAGAGGTGGCCTCTAGCCTGATGGACGTGTACCTTTCCTCCGTCAGCAACAAGATGAACGAAGTGATGAAAACCCTCACCGTCATCTCCACCATCTTCATTCCCCTCACCTTCATCGCGGGCATCTATGGCATGAACTTCAACCCCGACGCCTCCCCCTGGAACATGCCGGAACTGAACTGGGCCTGGGGCTATCCGGCGGTTTGGCTAGTGATGGTGGCCCTCTCAGCCGGGTTGATCTACTTCTTTTGGCGACGGGGCTGGTTTGAAGACCTGTCCACCCTGCCGACTCGCCGAGACTAATGGGCCGATCAGGGCGCAGCCTGTGGTCAATGAACGGTTTGGGGGAGTCGGCGACTGCTGCTGGTGGGTAAGACGGACCAATGTGGCCCCTATTGCCATCACGATTTCAGAACTTGAGTCTAGAAAGATGTGGTTTTGCAA
>JAQCHG010000392.1 GCA_027619675.1 Cyanobacteriota bacterium | reverse complement strand
CTGGTGCTGGCTGTCCTCTAGCCGTTTCAACAGGGCCTGCACATCCGGCAACCGCCCCGAAGCACGGATTTCCGCCGCCACCGCCGCCTGGTGCCGGGGGGAGAGCCCCTGGGCCTGGGCCATGGGGGAGTGGGGCTGCACCGCCCCCGCCCCAATGAAGGCCCGCAGGTTGTAGCGGTACTCCACCTGGCGCAGTTCCTGCTTGATGTCAAAGGCTTCCCAATATTGCCCCTGGGCAAAGTGGTGGTGAATCAGTTCCTCTAACACCTGACGGTGGAGGGTCAGGTCCACCTCTGGGTCCGTCTCCCACCGGGCCGCCTCCAGGTAGGTGATGGCCAGTTTAGGATCCTTTAGGTGCATCTGGGCCTTGCCCAGCAGAAAGCGATACCAGCCCCGCTGAAAGCGATCGGCCACCTGCACCGCCTGGGACAGCAGCCGTCGCGGCTCCAGTTCTGCCTCGCGGGCGGCCTCTTCCAGCAGGGTCAGGGCCAGGGCCGCCTCCTGCTGGGCCGTCAGCCAGTCTTCGCGAATCAGGGCCACCTCCGCCAAAAAGCCGTGGTCCCGCCCTAGGCGAATGGGGTCGTCTGTCTGCTGGTGCAGGGTGATGCCCTCCACCGCCAGGGTTTCTAGGCTGTCCCAGTCCCGCTGCTTTTGCAGCACCTCGGCGAGGACGTGGATGAACCGGGCCAGTCGCTCCGTCTGGTCCTCTTCCCGAAAGATCTTGAGGCATTCCTGAAAGTAGCGCCGCGCCTGCCGCAGGGAGCCCTGGTAGGTGGCCCGCTGCAACACCGCCTGACTGCGCCACCACAGGCCCAGGTGCAGCAGCAGCACCGCTTCCCGATCCAACGCACTGGGTACCCCCTGGCGCTGCTGGCGCTGCACGGCGGGGTCCTGCCAGTGGGCTAGGCTGGCCTCGTAGTGCTGGCGAGCGGCCTCCATTTCGAGGCGGCTGTGGGCCTCCCGTGCCCGCAAAAAGTCGAGGCTAGCGGCTAGGTCCGGGTCCGGTTGCCAGCCCCGATCGCTGAGGTCTTGCAGGGCAAATTCCAACTCACTGCGCAGCAGGGGGCTGCTCTTGAGGCGAATGGTGGTGGTGCCGCTGAGGTCGCGATCGCCCTCGTACTCCAGCATGTTCACAAACAACTGGGTGGTGCCCGCTTCCAACGCATGGATGAGGGCGCGATCGGGCAGGGTAAAGGGAATGGGGGACGGGCTAAAGCTGCGCAAATCGGGGGCGAGGCGAACGAACTGCTGGCGCACCGTCTCATTCACCCACAGCACCAGGGAGCAGGGCAGAGCCTTGCGCAACTCATCCCGCGCTAGGTTAGCCCCCGTCAGCAGGGCAGGTAAATCATCCTGGGCCTCCAGCCCCGTCACCATCACCGCCGCCGGGGTGCTGGCCCCCACCTGTTCTTGAATCGCCGCCAGCAGCCCGGTCACCCGCCCCGGCAACCGCACCACCGCCACCGCCCCTTCGCCCTGGTGATCGGCTTGAAAGGCGTCGATGATCACCTGGCGCAGGTAGTGATAGTTGCAGGCCGCCAGCGTCAAGGAAAAATCCCCGGCTTCCCGCCGCAGCACCGTCCGCAACTCCGCCAGGCTGACCTGGTTATGTTGCAACACTTCGGCTTCGGTGGGGGGGGTGATCATGGCGATCGGGGCGGGGAATCGGGACCTGGATGGGGCAATCTCTGAATTGCTGAGTCAGCTCTTGAACCCGTAGGGGTTGGCTCAATGATAGACAGTTCTTCCCCCGTCAAGCTGCCCCCAGCCACAGGCCCCGTCCACAGCCCCCGGACAGATCTGTCAGCCCACAAGGCTGAAGGCCGACATTCCCAAAGGTGAAAACGTCGGCCCTCGGGGATGGCTCAACCGCCTCAGGTCACCGCTACAGCCGTGTTTTCACAAAGGCCTCTAGGCGATCCATGCCCCGCTCGATGGTGTCGAGGTCCGTAGCGTAGGAGACGCGGATATTGCCCTCCGCCCCAAAGGCCACACCGGGAATAGTGGCGACGTGCTTTTCCTCTAGCAGGGTGTTGCAGAAGTCTAAAGAGGACAGGCCGGTGGCGCTGATGTTGGCGAATACGTAAAAGGCTCCCTCGGGTTCCACACAGGCCAGCCCTGGCATGGCGTTGATGCGATCCACAATCACCCGCCGCCGCTGTTCAAAGGCTTGGCGCATGGTTTCCACGCAGTCTTGGGGACCTTCGAGGGCGGCGATCGCCCCATACTGGGCAAAGGTGCAGACGTTGGAGGTGCTGTGACTTTGCAGGGTATTCATGGCCTTGATTAAGGCGACGGGACCCGCCAAGTAGCCAATGCGCCAACCCGTCATGGCAAAGGCTTTGGCAAAGCCGCTGCTGATCACGGTGCGCTCAAAGCTGGCCTCGCTCACGGCCCCGATGCTGAGGTGGGTGGTGGGGCCGTAGAGGATTTTTTCGTAAATTTCATCGGATACCACCAGCAGGTCATGGGCCTCCACCACCTGGGCTAGGGCGCGGATTTCCTCGGGGCTGTAGACCATGCCCGTGGGGTTTGAGGGGGAATTGAGCACAAACAGGCGGGTGCGGGGGGTGATGGCCTGGGCCAACTGGTCGGGGGTGATCTTGTACCCAGTAGCAGCAGTAGTTTCCACAATCACGGGCACCCCATCCGCCAGTTTCACCATCTCGGGGTAGCTGACCCAGTAGGGGGCGGGGATGATCACCTCATCGCCCGCATTGAGCAGCACCATCATCAGATCGTAGAGGGAATGCTTGCCGCCGTTGGTGACGATGATGTTTTCGGGGCCGTAGTTAAGCTGGTTTTCGGTGCGCAGCTTGTGGGCGATCGCCGCCCGTAGGGCCGGCTCCCCAGCGGCGGGGCCGTAGCGAGTCTTGCCCTGATCTAGGGCCTGTTTGGCAGCGGCTTTGATGTGGTCAGGGGTATCAAAGTCAGGTTCCCCAGCGCTAAAGCTGCATACATCCAGCCCATCCGCCTGCATGGCTTTAGCCTTGGCGGAAATGGCCAGGGTCATGGAAGGGGTAACCCGGTTTACCCGATCGGAAAGTCTCATAGCCTGCCTATTGAAATGGATTTTTATGGAATCTCCCTAGGCTAGCTCGAAAGGGGAGGCCCCTGGCCAAGGTTTCTTTAGAATTCATGACACGCCCGCAGGGGGGACGGCAGGGGGGCGGTCACATCCAACGGTGCCCCGGTGCGGGGGTGGGCAAAGGTGAGGCGATGGGCATGGAGATGGTAGCCGCCATCCCCCGGCAGGGGGGCGGCTGCCGCTGTTCCCCTGCCATCCCCATCCTCTTGTGCAGGGTTAGGATCCCTCCCGTCCGTCCGCTTGGGCAGGCCCCCGATGCCGTAGAGGGGATCCCCCAATAACGGATAGCCCGCCGCCGCGAGGTGAATGCGAATCTGATGGGGTCGCCCCGTGGGGATGGTCACCGCCACCAGGGTGCGATCGCCCCACCGCTCCACCACCTGCCCTTCACTGCGGGCGGGTTTGCCCTGGGGATGGGCGGCGTACACATAGCCC
>JAQCHG010000391.1 GCA_027619675.1 Cyanobacteriota bacterium | reverse complement strand
GGGAAGAAGGGGGCCGCTGCCCCGATGTGATTGTGGAATTGCTCTCCCCCAGCACCGCTGCCGTTGACCGGGGGGCCAAGAAGGACCTGTACGAGCGGGTGTTTAAAACCCCCGACTATTTCATCTTCGACCCCTTTGATCCCACCTCCCTAGCGGGCTGGCATTTGCATCTCGACCAGGGCTATCAACCCCTGGCCCCCAATCCTAACGGCTGGCTCTGGTGTGAAACCCTTGGCCTTTGGTTGGGGCCTTGGCAGGGGCGCATCGATCGTGAGCCCGCCACGGGCACCTGTAGCTGGTTGCGCCTCTATGATGCCGCAGGTCAGGTGGTGCCCCTACCGGAAGAAGCAGCCCAACAGCAGGCCGAGCAAGAGCGGCAGCGGGCCGAACAAGAGCGGCAGCGGGCCGAACAAGAGCGGCAGCGGGCCGAACAGGAACAGCAACGCAGCGATCGCCTTGCCGCCAAACTGAGAGCCCTGGGCATTGACCCCGACGACGAACCCTAGCGGTTGGTCAATGCTGACAACAGCTAGGACTCCTTAGACCGTCCTAGCTGTTGTCAGTTCGGGATCAGTCGATGGAGGGGATGTCGTGACCCTCCATCCCAGAGAATCTGTAGGGGCGCAGAGGTCTGCGCCCTGGAAATGTATCGGGCAACCGGATATCTGAGCCCAATGTCGGGCGGGAATGCCACTGATGGCAGGGCACAAACCCATAGCCCTAGGGGCATGGCTGCGCTAGTGTGCCCCTACAGGAGTGGGAATGCCGCTTAACCCGAACTGAGGTTAGCTGCCAATTGAATGCTGGCGGACCACTGGGGACGCTTAATTAATGACCGTCAGAACCCTTGGTGTACAACGGTTACAGCCCCTGGATTTATTGCCCTTGTTCAGGGAGCCCGGTGGGGGGATGTTGTCCCCAAAATGCGGGTGTTACAATGCCGCGAGATGAGGCCCGAGCGGTTGTTGGGGTCAAAGGCCCTGGGTTCCCCCGATTGATGGAACTCCCCGCTGCTGAGGTGAAGTCCACGGCCTGTTTACCTGTCCACGGAAGGTTTTCCCAGGAGTCCACCATGAAAATGAAAATTTTTGGTTCGCTACTGACCCTCTCAGCCACCCTGGGCATGGCCTCTGCCGCTTGGGGGCATGCGGTACAAACCGACTATTTTGTGGATTTGTTTTCGGCCCAACTGGAATTCACCGCCACCTACAGCACCGGGGAACCCATGACCGAGGCCACGGTCACCATTTACGCCCCCGGCAATGACGATAGCCCCTGGCAAGAGGCCACCACCGACACGGAGGGCAACTTTGCCTTTGTGCCCGACGAGTCCCTCACCGGAGACTGGCGCATCGAGTTTGAGAAGGAAGGTCACCAAGACATTCTGATCGTGCCAGTGAATGAGGACGGCATCGATTATCAAAACATTAGCCAAGGCCCTAAGACCGACTTTCACTATGCGGCTTTTGCCCCTGAGTTGATGGGGGTTGGAGCCGCCGTCGGGTTGGGGCTGATGGTGGTGGCCACCCGCCGTCGCCTCGCCACCCGTTAGGGCTAGGGGCGATCGCCCCATCCACAGCCCTGAGCATCGACGGATGAGGGGATTACTCGAAAGCAGGTACCCGCACCAAACGCCAAAGGGAGTGGGCCAAGGTCTTGCTCGGAAATTTGCTTGAGTGAGCTGGTTATGGCTCCGTTGATGGCATCGGGGGCTGGGGCTGGGCATTCAAATGATGCCAACAGGGGACAAAGTAATCGGCCAGAACATTGTCCACCTGCCAAAATTCCCCATAGCTGTCCCCAGAGCAGTAGGTGCTGATGAACACCCCCATCACGTCCTGAAAGGGCAGGTTTCCCGGTCCCGCTAGGGTGGGGTCGGGGTAGAGGGTGTTGATCACGTTTTGCAAATGCAGCAGGTTGACCACGATGTCGGCAAACAGGCTGTCTTCCGCCGCCACCGTGGGCAGATAGGCGCGGCTATATTCCCCATAAAAAATCTGATGGAGCTGGGCGATCGCCTGCTTGAGGCTGGTTTCTAGCTGTAGTCGCAGCTCCGGTGCCAGGGAGGCGGCCTGGAACTCCGCTAGCAGATCCATCTCCAACGGTGTGGGCTGCAAGGGGCACAAATCCACTGTCAGCAAAGGCCGCAGCACCTGGAGGAAGAGGCTATCCAAATCCGCCAAGGAGAGGTCTAGGTTGGCGGGATAGTCCGTAAAGGCTGAGGAACTGGGCAACTCGTGGGCGGCCTGGGGGTGGGTCCAGGTGAACTTAAACTCGGCCATATCCGCCGTCAGTTCCCCCAATAGGTGGGTGAACAACAGCCCCAACCGCTGCTGCACCTCCCCATGGAAAAAGGTCTGCGCTGCTGCTCCATCGACTTGGACGCGATCGCCATCCCAAGTGAACAACTCCCGACAGGTCAGTGGCCCCGTAGGGGTGTAGGCGGTTTCCCCTGCCCGCAGGGGTTGGTCACAGGTGGCCAAACTGGCGTAGTCGCCCTCAAATTGGCTGAACCACAACTGCCAGTAATGGCCCCAAATGTCGTGGATTAAGAACATCTCCGCCTTTTGCTGGGGCAACACCCCCACACTCTGGGACAACCTCTGGCGCAGGGTAGCGGGGGATAATCCGGTGCGATCGCTCAATTGCTGTACCCAGTCGGCGTCGATTTCTTCTGGCAAACAGGGGCCAAAGGTGGGGAAACGGCGGAACTGGGCAAAGGTAAAGGTGTTGAGGCGCTGCTGCAAGCGGGCTATGTCCGCTGAGGGAGGTGTTGAGGCAAAGTCTAAACAAAAAAACAGTTGGGTGGGGGTAAATAGCCCCTGGACGTGATTGGGATCCACCGTCAGCCCCCCAAACAGGTAGCCCAGCAGACGGGCGAAGGCGACGGGGGCGGGGTCTGGCGTCTCTAGCGACAGCCCCACGGTGTCTAAAACGGCGGCCATTAGGACTTGCTGGCTCTGGATGTCGGCATCCACCTGGGCCAAATCCCGCTGTAACTCGGCGGTCCATACGGGATCGAGGTCAAAGGCTTGGCAGAGGCGATCCGTTTGGTCGGCGGCATACCACTGGGGCGGGATCGGGTCGGGGCGAAACTTGGCCAGGGTGGGGGATGGCAAGCTCCCGCGCCAGCCCGTGCCCCCCACGGCCACGTAGTGGCGCACCAGCAGCACCGATCGCACAAACGCCTGCCGCACCGCCAGGGGAATTTCCGCCAGGGGCAGGGGATCGCGCTGCACCGGATGACCGCAGGTTTGCAAGTGCTGCTGAAGCTGACGGATGCGATCGCGCCGCCGCTGCACCAGGGCCGGGTTGGCACTGGCGGTGTCCCCACCGATGAGGAAGCGGGCCAAATGCAGAGCCTCTGCCACCTGAGATCGCTGGTCTGGTGTCAGGGCGGGGACGCGGTGGGGGCCTCGGGGGGTGGCCATCAGTTCACCCGCACCAGGCGAATTTCCGTGCGCTGCTGGCGGGGGTCTGCCGGGTCAATGCCCGACAGGGGCAGGGGAAATCCTTTGCCCTCC
>JAQCHG010000390.1 GCA_027619675.1 Cyanobacteriota bacterium | reverse complement strand
CCCGCAATACAAACCTGGGCGGGTAACACCCCATCGGGAATATGCACTAGCCCTTACTCCGTCGGAAGTATAGGGCCGTGCCGACACAGCCCCAGGTAACGGCCCCCGCCATCAGGCCCCGCTGCAGGGGGCTGAGGCCACTATCCCCTTGGTAGGTGGTGGCGATGGCTCCCACATCCGTCACGGGGATCACCGCAATGTCCCCATGGCCCGCCTGGCGCACCGACACCTCCCAGTCACCGGGGCCATCGGGGATAAACAGGTAGCGGCCTTGGGCATCGGTCAGGCCCGTAAATCGAGGGGTTTGGGGATCTTCGGGGCCGTAGACCTGCACCTGGGCCTCCGCTAGGGGTTCCCCAGAATCATAGGTGGCCTGGATTTCAATGGCTTGGCTGGGGCGGGCTTGGATGTGGGCACCGTGGCCCCAGGCGGCGGGGGTCCCCAGGGTCAACCCCACCGTCACCCCCGCGATCGCCCCCCCCCAGCGGGCTAAGCATGGCCCCAAGGGAGCCCATTGTCGCTGCGATCGCCTCATCAACTCAGTTCCGTTTCGTCACAATGGCCCTCGCCCACATGGCCCAGGCTGGGCAAAATTTCCAGCAGCTTAGCGTAGTCTTCAGCCGCCAGCCCCGCTTCTAGCCCTTCAGAATCCACCTCTAGGCTGCCGTCACTGGCCAGGGCCGCCAGGGGATCAAAGCCCAGGGCACCGATGTTGATGTCATCCTCGGGGGGGGCTTCCCCGTCGCCAAACAGGTGGTCAAAGTGGAAGGTGGCCTCCAGATCCGCCGCCGCGCCCGATTCTAGAATGCCTTTGCGCTCGTCCCCCACAAAGTCGCCGCACACGAAGCCCAGGTCAGGGCTGATCTTGAGGATAAAGTCGATGGTTTCCCCATCCTTGGTCGCCGTGCCCTGGAGCATGAGGGGATACCCCGCCGCTGGCCCCGATTCAGCCGGAACCAACTTCCACGACAGGGCATTGTAGCGACCTGCCGGGGCTTCTAGGGTCCCCACCAGCACCGGATCCGCCGTCTCATCCCCGGCGGCCAAGTCCACGGTTGTCGGGTCTTCGAGAGCCACCTGGGTTTCGGCCACGGGGGTTCCCCCCGCTTCAGCATCGAAGGCGGGGTCGCTCTGGTAGGCGGTCACCTCCGCCAGGGTGACGTAAACATGGTCAAAGTTAATTTCCCACCCGTCTTTACTGGTGAAGCCCTGGCGCACAAAGTCCTCACCATTGGCGCGGATGGTTAATTCCCCGCCCCCCGTCTCTGGGGTTGCGGCAGTCTCTGCCTCGGGAGCCGTTTCCGCTTCTGGGGGCGTCGTGGCAGCCCCGCACCCCCAGAGCCACACGGGCACGAGGGCAACCCCCGCTATTTGGGCTAAGGACCGGGGGGAGAGTAAACGCATTGGCATAGTAATCGCAGGTGGCAACAGACCTTCAGTTAACGCGCCCTGCCCAGCCAGTTCAATGCGGTAGGGGGGCATTTCCCGCCCGAGGGGTGTTGAATCTGGCCCTTGGACGCGATCTCGATCGCGCCTGGAATCTCCCCCCCTCTCACCTTGGCCCCAAGGGCGGTAAGCCCCAGGGGGCAAGGCGTTGGGGTGAATGCCTTGCCCCAGCCAACCAGCAGATACCCATCGCCAAACCCGCGTTCAAAACCATTTCTAACGGAAAATAAATTTTTTCCTTAGAAATAGAAAAAATCAATTCCGCTTTTTCCAGGATTTCCCCGGCCCCCAGCCGCCATTTCCAGGGCTGAGGGAGATCGCGCCAAGCCCCAGCAGAGGGGGAATCGGCCTGGATCGCGGGGCAGGGTCACCGGCAAAATTCCATGCCATATCAGGCTTTGGGGCGATCGCCTGGAGTTCACATAGGTTTATATAGCTTTGAGCATCTGCATTAATAGATTTTTTTCCATGGAAGCCGTTCACAAAGGCTGAAACCCTTTACACAGGCTTAATACAGGTAAATATTCAGCGATAAACGCCCCAAAAAGCCTTAGCAAAAGTTAACAACCTTGCCTATACTGGGGACGGGTTAAGCGATAGGTAGAAATGCCCACCGCCTTTCCTTCCGGTTAGTTCGCCTAGTCACGTATGTATTCGAGGTTTCGGACACGTGCTGACTTCCTCCGACCTTCTCTGTTGACGGTAGGCCGCTGCGAAACACGCGAGGGTGTCCAGGGTTTCCCCACACCCCTTCCGCCTCAAGCTAGACAACTACCCAAACCGGTGTTTTCAAAGCAACTGTTCATCGGAACTCACGTGAAGTGTGATGATTAGCGAACACTTTCCCTGGCTGACTGCGATCGTTCTTTTTCCCCTACTGGCGAGCCTGCCCATTCCCCTCTTGCCGGGCAGCAACAACAAAATTGTGCGGGTCTATGCCCTGGGGGTGGCCCTGGCCGAACTGGGTTTAATTCTGTTCACCTTTGGCCGCTTCTACTCTCTGCAAGACTCCGGCCTGCAACTGGTGGAGTCCTACCCCTGGGTGTCCCAAATTGGCCTCAACTGGTCCCTGGCGGTGGATGGTCTGTCCATGCCCCTGGTCATCCTCAGCGGTTTGGTCACTACCCTGGCAATCATGGCTTCCTGGAATATCAACCTGAAGCCTCGCCTCTACTACTTCCTGCTGCTGTTGATGTACAGCGCCCAAGTGGGGGTATTCCTCTGTCAAGATTTGATTCTCTTCTTCCTGATGTGGGAAGTGGAACTGGTGCCCGTCTATCTGCTGATTTCCATCTGGGGCGGTGGCAAGCGCCTCTATGCGGCCACTAAGTTCATTCTTTATACGGCGATCGGCTCCATCTTCATTCTGGTGGCGGCGTTGGCGATGGCCTTCTACGGCGACACCGTCAGCTTTAACTTCACCGATTTGGCCCTGAAGGACTATTCTCTGCCCTTCCAACTGCTGGCCTACGCTGCCTTCATCATTGCCTTTGGCGTCAAGCTGCCCATCTTCCCCCTGCACACCTGGTTACCCGATGCCCACAGTGAGGCTCCGGCGGCGGTCTCCATGATTTTGGCGGGGGTACTGCTGAAAATGGCGGGCTACGGCATCATCCGCATGAACATCGAAATGCTGCCCGACGCCCACGTGTACTTCGCCCCCTTCCTGGCCATTCTGGGGGTGGTTAACATCGTCTACGCCTCCCTCACCGCCTTTGGCCAAGACAATTTGAAGCGCCGGATGGCCTACTCTTCCGTTGCCCATATGGGGTTTGTGCTGATTGGCTTTGCCGCCTTCACCACCATCGGCATGAGCGGTGCCCTGTTGCAGATGATTTCCCACGGCTTGATTGCGGCGGTGATGTTCTTCTTGGCGGGGGTCACCTACGAGCGCACCCATACGCTGGATATGTCTGAACTGGGGGGCATGGCCCGCAAGATGCCCACCGCCTTTGCCTTCTTCACCGCAGCGTCTATGGCGTCCCTGGCGCTACCCGGTATGAGCGGCTTCGTCAGCGAAATTGCCGTCTTCCTGGGTATGGCCACCAGTGATGTCTATGCCACTCCCTTTAAAGTAGT
>JAQCHG010000389.1 GCA_027619675.1 Cyanobacteriota bacterium | reverse complement strand
TGCGAAGACATCACCATCCTTTGCGACGGGGATGTGCTGCCGGGGGAGGTGGGGGTGAGCTACGAATCCCTGCTGCGATCGGCGGAAAAGTTGGCGGATCTGTTTGCGGACCCGGAAATTGTGGAGGCCCTCAAGGCCACCCTCAAAAATGCTGAAATCCTCACCGCTAAAATTAGCGGCCTCACCGATGAACTGACGGAATTGACGGTGATGGCCCAGGACGAGGTGCAGCCCTTGGCCACGTCCGCCCGCCGTGCGACGGATAATGCCGCTGAAGCTGCCCAGCAGATTCAGCTCACCGCCGCCGATGTGCGCAGCCTCATCGCCGCCAACGAGGCCAATGTGACGGGCACCCTAGTGAACATTAATCGAGGCAGCGATCGCCTGGTGCGCATCCTCAACACCGTGGATACCACCGTCAATGAAGGGGAGTTCATCGCCAATCTAGAGCGGTTGTCGGCCAATGCCGCCACTGCGGCGGAAAACCTCAGTGTCGCCTCTGGGGATGTGCGGGCCATCACGGGGACCCTCAACACCGCAGAAAACCGCCTGCTGTTGCAACAAACCCTAGAGTCGGCGCGGGATGTGTTCCAGAGCGCCCAAAAAATTATGGCGGACATTGATGAGCTAACGGGGGACCCCGTGCTGCGGGAAAACCTCCGCAACCTAATCAATGGCCTCAGCAATCTGCTCTCTAGCACCCAAATGCTGGAGCAACAGGTGGCCTTGGCCCAAACCCTGAATCAGATTGGCACCCTCTCCACCCCCGTTACGGTGGCGGTCCCTGGCCCCGCCAACCGTCAAGCCCCCATCGTGATTAGCTATCAGGATTTACAAACCCAACTGGAGGCGATCGCCGCCGACCAACCCTAGCCGCCCACAGGAGTCCCCGTTTGCGGAGGCATGGCTAGTGCCGTACGGCGTAAATTTGCCAACCGTTTCCTGTCGTGGGGGAGCGGTGGGGCAAAGAAATTACCCGCTCAGACTGTTGGGTCTCGTCCCTCGACGCCAACCTACAGCGGTATATTCATTCCGAAAAATTCCCTAAGCAGACATGGGCTTTGAGAAGGCGTCTGCTGCGTCTGCTGGGGTACTGCTGCCGTTCAGTTCCATGGGGCAATGGCAGCTATCCTGCTGCAACCACTGTTCCCCCAGTTGCTTCAGGGCGGTCATGACTGGCTGCACTTCCCGCCCCTTGGGGGTGAGGGAATATTCGACCCGAGGGGGCACCTCTGGGAATACCCGTCGCTCGACAATGCCGTAGCGCTCCATTTCCCGCAGACGGGCGGTGAGGGTTTTAGTGCTGATGCCGGGGAGGGCATCTAGGAATTCATGGGTGCGACGACTGCCCATGAACAGTTCCCGCAGGATTAGAATGGCCCACTTACTGCCAATCACCTCCAGCATGAACTGAATGGGACAGCGGACCTCTTGGCATTCACTTTGATTTTCCATGACGGGTAACACAGCAATCGTCTGGGCAATGGCGGTGCCGGAGCTGCCATCCCAATCCTAGAAGGCTGTCTCAAGAGGGATTAATAACCTAAGGGTTATCTTAAGTTTTAGCCAGCTTTGGTTACGGTCTCAGGGCTTCCCTAGGGGGTCATGGGTAAAGTTTCCCGCTGCCAATGGGGTTGTTCGTCGGGGGTTGGCTGGGGTTGCGATCGCAGCCATTGCCATTGTTCGCCATCGGGGCTGGGCTGGAGCCACACCGAAAAGGGAATCTGGGACTGACTGCTGCGGTGGGATGGGTACTGGATGGAAAACCGATAGCTGCCCTCGACGGCGTACACCGGACGCCCTGCTAAGGACATGCGGCGGGTGCGGCGGGGGGGAATGCGGTCCCCCTTCAGGGGGGGGGGGGGGGCTGCCCCCGTTGACCCTAGGCTCTGCCAAAGCTGCTGCTGGGTGAGTTGGGCCTGACGGGTAACGGCGGCGGCGATCGCCTGCTGGGGTGGGCCGCCCCAACCGCTACAGGCGCTTAAGCCCCACAGCACACAGCCCAACAGTAACCAGCGGCCCAGTTGCCTAATCATGCCTAATCATAGGTCCGTAAACTCCGGGGATCGAGGGCATCCCGCAGGCCATCCCCCAAGAGATTGAAGGACAACACCGTCAAGACAATCAGCAGGGCCGGGGGCCAAATCAGCCAGGGCTGTAGCACCAAAATCGAGGCGTCGGTGGCTAGGGATAACATGTTGCCCCAGGAGGGATCGGGCTGCTGAATGCCCAGACCAATTAAGCTCAGCACTGCCTCCGCCAGGATGAACCCAGGCACCGCCAGGGTGGCGGAAATAATCACATAGCTAGCGGTCTGGGGCAGGATGTGGCGCAGGATGATGTAGAGCGATCTCCCCCCCATGGCCTGGGCTGCCTGCACGTAGGTCTGACTTTTCAAGGACAGCACTTGCCCCCGAATCACCCGTGCCAGCCCAGTCCACCGCACAAAGGAGGTGATCAAAATAATCAGCAAAAATCGTTGGGAGCTGCTGAGGCTGGCGGGCAACACCGCTGCAAGGGCCACCAGCAGGTAAATGTCAGGGATGGTCATGATCACCTCCACCAGGCGCATCAGCACCCCGTCCACGAGACCGCCAAAGTAGCCCGCCAAGCCCCCCACCACCATGCCCAAAGGAAAGGACAGCACGATCCCCACCAAGCCGATGGTGAGGCTAATGCGACCGCCGTAGATGAGGCGACTGAACTGATCGCGGGCCTGTTCGTCGGTGCCCAGCAGGTTGAGGCGACCGGGTCCCACCGTCCCAAACAGGTGGCGATCGCCCGGAATGCCCCCAAACACCTCCACCTCCTCAAACCCTGGTTGAGTGAGGGAAAACCGGGTCGGCAAAGGTAGCCGTAGCCGCAGCCAGCGATAGGCTTCCCCCCGCACGAACAGACGGATGGGGGAGGGCTGGTCAAACTCCACCGTTAATTCCCGTTCTCCGGTTTCTAGGGAAACGGGACCCTGGGTGGTGGGGTAGACATGGGGACCCAGCCATTCCCCGCTGGTCTGGCTGCGCCAGTAGATCTCCGTTGGCGGCAATAGGGAGGCGTTTAGCTCCGAACCATAGGGGTCATAGGGGGCGACAAGTTCCGCAAAGATGACCGCCAAATAGAACAGGGTCAGGATCAACGCCCCTAGACGGGCTAGGGGGTTTTGCTGTAGCTTTTGCCACCAGGTCATACCAGGGTTACATCCAACTAGGGACCGTCATCAATTAGTGCCAGAACCCTTGGTTTACAACGGTTACAGCCCTTAGCCATAGCATAGAGGCGGGCGCGGTAGTGCTTGCCCAGCAAGGCTTTCATCTGTAATGGATGACGCGCCCTAGGTGGGGACGACGGAGTTTTCGTTCTCCACCATAAACACGTTGGAGTAAAGGTTGGCAATAATCTGCTTGCCTTCTTGGGTCAGGGACAGATAACGCAGCCCGTCCTGGATGTAGGGGTGAACCACATTCCAATAAAACTTGGGATAGTTGCGCTTGAGGTCGTCTGGGTGCTGGTAGTTGAGGTACTTGTTCT
>JAQCHG010000388.1 GCA_027619675.1 Cyanobacteriota bacterium | reverse complement strand
TGCCTTCCAAAAACACCCCCACCGCCCAGCCCTGATCTAACTGGGCCAAGGCGGCGCGGATGGCGCTGCGATCGGCGGATCCCCGCTTCACCGGGTAGGCCCCATAGAGGCGAATGGCGGGGGCCAAAACGGGCACCTGAAACAGCTCTTCCTTGGCCATGAAGGATACGGGCCGCCCCACACAGTTGGATAACAGAGGCGGGTCAAAGTCGCTGGCGTGGTTGGCGACGGCGATGAAGGGTCCCTGCTGGGGTACCTGGTCGGCCCCGTAAATGCGGCCCCGCAAGTAGCCGTGGAGCACAGGGCTCACCACGGACCATTTGAATAGGTGATAGAGCAGGAGGCTAATCAGCGGTTCGCGATCGCGCCCAGCCATGGTCACACGCTCAACCCTTGTAGCTGATCCAGATTGCCCACATTGATCAGGGTGAGGCCCTTGCAGGTGCGCTTAATCAGCCCGGTGAGCACCGCACCGGGGCCAACCTCAATCACCGTGGCCACGTCCAGTTCTGGCAGGGCCAGGGAAATTTCCCGCCAGCGCACAGACCCGGTCATTTGGGCCGACAGACGCTGCTTCAACACCGCCCCGTCGGTGGCGGGGGTGGAGTCCACATTGGAGAGAACGGGCACCTGGGCCGGGGCAAATTCCACCGCCGACAGCACCTCCTCAAATTCCCGCGCCGCCGGGGCCATCAGGGGGGAATGGAAAGCGCCGCTCACGTTGAGCTTCACCGCCCGCTTGCTTTTGACGCTGCCCATAATCTGCGCCACCGCCTCGGGGGTACCGGAGATCACCACCTGGCCTGCATTGTTGTCGTTGGCCAGCACCACCCCATCCGTGGCGGCGATCGCCCCATCCAGGGCCTCCCGGTCGAACCCCATCAGAGCCGCCATTGCCCCTTCTGAAGCTTGGGACATCAGTTCTCCCCGCCGCTGCACCAGCCGCAGCCCCACGGTGAAATCAAACACCCCCGCCGCATAGAGGGCGACATATTCCCCTAGGCTGTGGCCCGCCACCAGGGCCGGGGCACAGCCCTGCTGCCGCAGCAAATCCACCAAAATACTTTCAATCACGTAGAGACAAGGCTGGGTGTAGAGGGTGTTAGAAACCTTGTCGTCGTCACTCTGGCAAACCGCTGGCACCGACCACCCCAGGATGTCCGCCGCGATCGCAAAGCGATCTTGGGCCAAGTCGAGATCCAGCAGATCCGCCCCCATGCCCACGGATTGCGAGCCTTGCCCAGGGAACACCCATGCGGTTTTTGCCATGATTGCTACTGAAAAAAGTCCATTTCCCACTGTGGCAGCAAACGGATCTTTAGAAAAGCCGCTTAATCCGTCTCCGGTTCTGGGTCGGGTTGCTGGGTCATGAACTGTTCAATATCGGCAGCCGCATCCGCGAGGGCCGCTTCCCAATCCGACTCGGGCAATGCCTCGGGGGGCGCGGCTGACGCTTTTTCCGCCTCTTCTTCCGCCTGCCACAGGGCTTCTAACTCGCTGAGAGAAAGCCTGAATTTTTTTTCGCCTTCGCGACGCTGCTTCTTTCCATCCATCAGCCAGTGCCCGTGGTGTATGTGAGGCCGTCGTTCTAGCCGAATACCGTGATCCCCAATGGTTGCAGACCCCTAATGAATGGGCGGACGTGGGAACACCCAACGGGGTAGCCGTCTGCCTGAATTGGGTGGGGGTCTGTGGTGGCCTTTGTTGCCTAAGAATGACGAATTCAGCCTGTGATCGCAAGGACCTCCCCCTGTCATCCTGGCATCTAGCCTCGCCGGGGCGGCACCAGTCCCTGGCATTCGACCGATCCAAAGTGGACTTTCCGGCAGTCCCGCCACGGCCCCAAATCGGTCCGGTCACGTCCCCAAATCGGTCAGGTGTTGTCCTAAGAACCCCCTCTAGACAAGAATGAACAAAGCACCGTCGGCACCGATGCTCCACCGGGGCAGCGCCGGGGTGGGCGGGCAGCATCCCCAGACTCATCCCTGGGGATGGGCTGATGTATACACGCGATCGCTTGAGGGAGAGGACTGTGAGTCAGGCATTTGACTACGACCTGGTAATTATCGGCGCAGGGGTAGGGGGCCATGGAGCGGCCCTACACGCCGTCAAGCGTGGCCTCAAAACCGCGATCGTGGAAGCGGGGGACATGGGCGGCACCTGCGTGAATCGGGGCTGCATTCCCTCTAAGGCCCTGTTAGCGGCCTCGGGGCGGGTGCGGGAACTGCAAGACACCGAGCATCTGGAATCCCTGGGGATTCACACCGGACCCGTCAGTTTTGATCGCCAAGCGATCGCCGACCACGCCAAAAACTTGGTCAGCAAAATCCAAGGGGATCTGACCAACAGCCTCACCCGCCTCGGGGTGGACATCATCAAGGGCTGGGGCCGCCTAGCGGGGGAACAAAAGGTGGTGGTGGCGACCCCTGAGGGCGATCGCCCCTTCACCGCCAAGGACATCATCCTCTGCCCCGGTTCCGTGCCCTTTGTGCCCCCCGGCATCACCCTGGATGAAAAAACCGTCTTCACCAGCGACGGTGCCCTGAAGCTAGAGTGGGTACCCAACTGGGTGGCCATCATCGGCAGCGGCTATATTGGTTTGGAATTTTGCGACATCTACACCGCCCTGGGCTCCGAGGTCACCATCATCGAAGCCCTAGACAAGGTGATGCCCACCTTTGATCCCGATATCGCCCGCGTGGCGGAACGGGTGCTGATCGCCCCCCGCGATGTGGAAACCCGCGCCGGGGTGATCGCCAAATCCGTCACCCCCGGTGCCCCCGTGGTGATTGAACTGGCGGATCCCAAAACTAAGGAAGTGGTGGATGTGCTGGAGGTGGACGCCTGTTTGGTGGCCACGGGCCGCATCCCCGCCACCAAGGACATTGGCCTAGAGAGCGTCGGGGTAGAAACCGATCGCCGGGGCTTTATCCCGGTGGATGACTCCCTGGCCGTTGTGCGGGATGGCAAGCCCGTGCCCCACCTGTGGGCGATCGGCGATGCCAACGGCAAAATGATGCTGGCCCACGCCGCCTCGGCCCAGGGGGTGGTGACGGTGGACAACATCTGTGGCGATGGCCGTACCGTCAACTACCGCAGCATCCCTGCCGCCGCCTTCACCCACCCGGAGGTCAGCTTTGTGGGGCTGACGGAACCCGCCGCCAAGGAACTGGCCGCTGCGGAAGGCTTTGCGGTGGCCACGGTGAAAACCTACTTTAAGGGCAACTCTAAGGCCCTGGCGGAAGGGGAATCGGACGGGTTGGCCAAGGTGATCTATCGCCAAGACACCGGGGAAATTCTTGGGGTCCACATCCTGGGGCTCCATGCCTCTGACCTGATTCAAGAAGCGGCCAACGCGATCGCCCAAGGCCAGTCGGTCACGGATTTGTCCTACTGCGTCCACACCCACCCCACCCTGTCGGAGGTGCTGGACGAAGCCTTTAAGCGGGCGGTGGTGACAGCCTAGGCGATTTCTGAGAAAGGAGTTACCCGCTCAGACTGTTGGGTCTCGTCCCTCGACGCCAAC
>JAQCHG010000387.1 GCA_027619675.1 Cyanobacteriota bacterium | reverse complement strand
GTGCGCAGTTCGTGGCTCATGTTGGCCAAAAACTCATCCTTGAGGCGGGTGGCCCGCAGCAGTTCCTCATTGGTGTGTTGCAGCGTGACCTCCGCCTGTTTGCGTTCTGTAATGTCCACCACCACCGACACGCAGGTTTCCGCTTGGCGGGACAACAGGGCCAACCCCACCAGCACCGCTATGCGGCTACCGTCCTTGCAGAAATACTCCTTTTCCCAGGGATCGACACTGGTGGCCCCCTGGCGCAACTGGGTGGCCACTTGCAGGTCCCGCTCTAGGTGCTCCGGTGGGGTCATGTCAATCCACCGCAGGTTGCCCGCCACCAAATCGCTGCGGTCGTAGCCCACCATGGTTAAAAAGCGATCGTTGGCGTCGAGAATGTCGCCGCTGAGGTTGGTGAACACCATGCCCACCACATTGGCGGCAAAGACCCGCCGAAACTTTTGCTCACTGGCCCGCAGCCGTTCTGTGCGTTCCGCCACCTTGGTTTCTAGGGTTTGGTTGAGGCGATGGAGGGCGGTGGTGGCCGCTTGCCGCTCTAGCTCTGCCGTGGCGCGGGCGGCAAAGATTTGCAGCAGGGGCAGGGCATCCTCGTACTGGCTGGTACTCATGGGATCGCTGTCCATGATGCTGAGGATGCCGAGGGGGTGACCCTCCCCATCGGTGAGGGTCACCCCCAGGTAGCTATCGGCCCCCAGCTCAGCCAGTTCTGGATACTCAGGAAACCGCTGTTGGAGCCCAGTGGCGCAGAAAAACTCTCCCTTGTGGAGGGTTTCGCCACAGGGGGTGTGGCCTGGGCTCACGGCCCCCCCGGTACTCAACTGCCCTGCGGTCCACAGCGCCAAGGTATGGAGGTGGTTGTCTTGCCACTGGCGGATGACGGCGCACCGGAGGTTGAGCCCTTGGGCCAGATGGGACACCAACGCCGGGAAAAAGTCCGCCCCGGTGACGGTGGCGGTGCCTGCAAAAATCTGCTGGAGCAACCGCTCGGCCCGTTTGAGGTTGCTGATGTCGCGAATCATCACCAGGGCTTCGTCGGGGCCGCTGGGCACCACCCGCACCTCTTCGTCTTGCCAGCGATCGCCCACCTGTACCCGCTGCTCGTACAGTTGCAGGGTGTTGGTTTCTAGGGCCAGTTGTACATAGGCCATACGGCGCTGGGCCACCGTAGGGGGCAACAGCTCAAAGATGGACTTACCTACCCGATCGGCGTCCTGGGGAATCAGGTCAAAGTCGCGGATGGTCAGCGTTTCATCCAAATTGGTGCCATCGGCCCGCACCCGCGTCATGATGTCGGGGATGGCGCTGAGAATGGCCTGTTGGCGGACATTGCTGGCCTGGAGGGCCAACTCCGATCGCTTGCGATCGCTGATGTCGGTGATGGTGCCAATGTAGCCCTCCCCACGATCGCGGCCATGGGGAATGGGCACCGCTTGGGTATAGACCCAGGTGACGGTGCCATCGCCATGGTGAAAGCGATGTTCCATCTGAAAGGGCTGCTGCTGGGCGATCGCCCCCCGCCAAGCCGCCAGCACCTGGGGGCGATCGTCGGCATGGAGGGCCTGCTGCCAGCCGTCGGCCAAACTCTGCCGAGCGACCCCGGTGGTGATCTGGGCGGCGAGATCATTGACGTATACCCACCCCCCTTGGCTGTTGGTGCGAAAAATCCCCACCGGGGCTACCTCCGCCAGGGTGGCATAGCGCTGTTCGCTAATGTGCAGCAGGTTGAAGGCGGTTTCCCGCGCTGCCTCCAGACGCTTGGCCTCCGTTAGGTTGGTGCCCTCCGCCAACAGCAAAATAATGTTGCCCACTTCGTCATGGATGGGATGAAGGGCAAGGTCTAGGGGCACCACGGTTTGGTCTTGGCCCTGGAGGTCGAGGGTGCAGCGGACGCAGGGCTGCTGGCGGGCCTGGGTGACCAGGTGGCGAATTTGTTCCGGGCGATCGCCCTCCGTCCCCCACCAGGGGGTAGTCCAGAAGGGGTGATCCACCACCGCCTCCCGCTGCAACCCCCGCACCGCTAGGGCGGTTTCATTCACCTCCACCACCTCCCCTTCGGGGGACAGTAGCCAAATCAATTGAAAGGTGTTGTTAAACACCCCCCGAAACCGCCATTCACTGAGGGTGAGGGCGCGGGTGCGGGCCGCCACCTTTTCCTCTAGGGAGGCGTTGAGGGTCTGGAGCGAGCGGTACAGTTGGGCCTGTTGGATGGCGATCGCCATCTGCACCGTTAGCCCCTTTAACAGGTCCACATCCACCGTCTCCCAGTGGCGGGGTCCCCGGCATTGATGCACCAGCAACAGCCCCCACAGGGGTTGAGTGTCATCATTGGGCAACACAATCGGCACGGCAATGTTGGCCCGCACCTGAAAATCCGCCAGCAGTTGCCGATGGCAGTCGGTCAGCCCCGCCCGATCCACATCGTCCGCCACAAAGATCCGCCCCTGCTGGCGGTAGGCGAGGCCATACTGATCTGCCTGAAAGCAGGTATCGCGGATGTGGGTCCCCAGGCATGGCCGCCAGGGGGACACCACCGCCTCCGCCACCACGGTGCCCGCTAGGGTGGCGTCAAACTGGTAGATGAGCACCCGATCTACCCGCAGCAATTGCTGCACCTCCTGCACCACGGTGTCTAGAATTTGCTCTAGATCTAAGGACTGGCGCATGCGGTTGGCGATGGCGGCGGTGATCGCCTCCTGCCGTTGGGACCGGGCCAGTTGCCGACTGAGGACGGTGCGATCGCGGGCCTGTTTCACCGCCAGTTGCAGGGAGACGGGGGTGATTTCCTCCTTTTCTAAGTAGTCCACCGCCCCCAGCTTTAAGGCCCGCACGGCGGTGCGATCGTCCCCGCTATCGGTGAGGACGATCGCACCCAAACGCGGCAGGGGGTCATCCCCCGCCATCGCCTGCAACAGCTTCAGACCATCGCCATCGGGTAGCAGGTAGTTCACCAGCACCACGTCGGGCTGCTGCGATCGCCACAGGGTCAGCCCCTGATCCAAGGTATCTGCCGTCAGGATGCGGTAGCCCTGGGTGCTGTCACTTTCTAGATAATGTTGATGCAATTGCCGCTCTGGGATGGACCCATTGACCATCAACAGACTGATGCAGGGCAGCAAGGGCGGGACGCTGGGGGCAGGGGAATGGTCCATGGTAGGCACCCGGACGCAGGGCGGGCTCGGGGAAGACAGGGTCGGCATGGGGGTAAGGTCCTGGCGTTCAGTGAGACAGCCCCTCGCCAGGGGAAAGAGCCGCTTTTGAGGAGATTACGGGAGTCGGGTCGGGCATCAAAGGCGGGGCATTGACCTCCAAAAATGGGCCAGAAGGGCTGGCACTGCGGGCACCGTAACGTTACTGAAGTATCAAATAACCAACTTATAAGCTTGTGTAAAGTAGACTCGCTAGGGTGAAAGGACGGAACTCTTGGCCCCGTAAATCTCCGTACCTATGCAGACTGTCGGGATCCCCTCAGGTATGCGGGTCGGGAGGTGTATCTGTTGGGGTGGGGAAAGCGGGGATGAAGCCCCA
>JAQCHG010000386.1 GCA_027619675.1 Cyanobacteriota bacterium | reverse complement strand
CCCGCTGTGTTCTGACGGATTTTTTGCATCTGGCCATCCAAATTCAGCAACCACCGCTCGACCCAAGGCCAGGGGGTGCCCTGGAGTTCCTGCTTGACCTGATCTTCCACCGCCGTCAGCAGGGGAATGCCCCCAGCCCGCCCTTCCTCAGAGGAGAGGCGGGTGACAAAGCCGCTGTTGCTGAAACTGTCGGACATGAGGGTGGGGTAGTCCCGCAGCCAACTTTGTAGCCGGAAGTAAAACTGAAACCAACTGCTAAACAGCACCGCCATCAGCAACAGCAGAATCAACTGCTGACGCACTAGGGGCATCGGAAGCTTAGGCTTAAACTCCCAATTGACGAAGGCGGGCACCGCCACAAGGCCGACGGAAACCAGGGGCCACACCACCACAGCGGTGGCAATGTGGTTGCCGGGGATTAACCCAAACACGTAGGTGCAGAGGATCGCCCCCGCCACCCAGGGGGCAATGGGTAACCCAAAGGGGCGGATTTTATTGGCCTCTAAGGCCCAGGCCACCCCCAGCATCCAAAACACCCAACTGCCGGTGGTGATGATGAACTCGGTGGCATCGGTGGTGCCTGAAAACCGCGCCACCCAGGACATGGCCCAGGAGAACAGGGCCAGATAAATCACCGTCTGCCACGCAAAATACTGGTCTGGGAACAGAAAATTGGTGATGCGTTCCCAAATTTCCTGCAAGAACTTAATCATGCGGAGACCTCCAGGCCGTACCGCAACAACAACAGCATCAGAATCACGCTAAAGCTGAGGGCATTGGCGTGGAGCACGGCTAGGGCGTGGGCGGGGGCATTGCTGCGATTTTGCTGGCTGCGTTGTAGATCCCCAAACCGTTTGCGACCAGGCAGTTGCGAGGCGCGGGCAGCGGCAATGGGTTGCCCCAGCAGTTGGGTGAGCCATTCTAGCCCCTTTACCTTGAGCCAAAAGGTCAGAAAAAACATCCCCAATCCAGCGGCGACGATGAGGGGGCCGAGACTACTGAGCAGTTCATTGTTGTAGAAGCGGCCAAACAGGATGTAGCTGATGATCTGGGTGCGTAAGGGGGGCGGAGCCAAGGGCTCTAACCCTAGGAACAACACCCACCCAAGGCCCGTGGTGAAGAGGTTGAGGGTGGCGGCGTAGCGAATGCTGGGCTGAAACCCCAACCGCAGGCGCTGCCGCAAGAAGCCCGCCTCTAGGGCGATCGCCACTAGCAGCAGTAGGCTTTGAAAGGCTATGGCCCGCAGCGGTAATACCGCCGCTTCATCTACCAACAAGTCGAACGGCATGGCCCTGATGAGGATGACCGAGCTGGCCCCAGACTGCCCCAATCTCGGAAGGACTAGGCATTAGGGTATCTCCAATGGTGGCGTTTCGCTAGAATTTTGGACTGGGGCGCTCAAAGTATAGCGAGGGTGAGGCCATTGCTGAACGCAATCCACCCACCGCCTAGCTTCTTTGCTCCTCCGCTCCCCAGCCTCCAGGAAAGATCTAGGAATTGACGCCGCCCGGTACTAGTGGTCTGTCAATTCCCGTCAATTTGGAACTTTACCCCTGCACCCATGGTTAGAACTGGTATCGGGATTCGCACAGCCCAACTCAACAGCGAACGGTTGGCGGGGCAAATCCACGTCTACGACGGGGAGGGTAAGGGCAAATCCCAGGTGGCCCTGGGGGTGGTGCTGCGATCTATCGGCCTGGGTATTCAAACCTTTATGGAAAGCCGGGTGTTACTGCTGCGGTTCCTTAAGGGGCCGGGACGTACCTACGACGAAGATGCCGCCATTGAGGCCCTACAGCGGGGCTTTCCCCACCTGATTGACCAGGTGCGCACGGGGCGGGCGGAGTTTTTTGGTCCCGATGCCATTACCCGGTTTGACAAGCAGGAGGCCCAACGGGGTTGGGATGTGGCCAAGGGGGCGATCGCCTCAGGGCTCTATTCTGTCGTGGTGCTGGACGAGATCAATCCGGTGCTGGACTTGGGGTTGCTGCCCGTGGATAAGGTAGTGCGGACCCTCAAGCGCAAACCGGAGCATTTGGAAATTATCGCCACCGGGCGGGGTGCCCCCCAGCCGTTGCTAGATATTGCCGCCCTCCACTCGGAGATGAAGCCCCGTGCCCATCGCCCCGCCGACTTCCCCGGCATTGATGGGGTGGAAATCTACACCGGAGACGGCAAGGGCAAATCCACCAGCGCCCTGGGCAAGGCTTTGCAGGCGATCGGGCGGGGCATCAGCCAAGACAAGTCCCACCGGGTGCTGGTGATGCAGTGGCTGAAGGGGGGCAAAGGCTACACGGAGGACGCCGCCATTGCCGCCCTGCGTCAGAGCTATCCCGATTTGGTAGATCATCAGCGCTGTGGCCGGGATGCCATTGTCTGGCGGGGGCAGCAACAGGAAATTGACTACGTGGAGGCAGAGCGGGGTTGGGAATTGGCCAGCACCGCGATCGCCTCGGGCCTCTACAAGACGGTGATTCTAGACGAACTCAACCCCACCGTGGATTTGGAGCTACTACCGGAGGAACCCATCGTTCAGGTCCTACTGCGAAAGCCCCGCGATACGGAGGTGATCATCACCGGGCGCTGCAAAAACGCCCCCGCCTATTTTGAGCTGGCCAGCACCGTCTCCGAGGTGTTCAACCACAAGCACTATGCGGAAAAGGGAATCGACCTGAAGCGGGGGGTGGATTTCTAGGGACTATCATCCATAGCGCAGCGTGACGCCCCGTATACCGGATAATTTCACAGCCAGCAGTCTCCTGGGATTGCTCCGCCGAGCTGACATTGCGTTCTCCCCCGAGGCTCCCCCGGCCCCTACAGTTGGGGAAGTGATTGATAGTAGTACATGTACTCTCGAGTAGCCGCCTGCTTGGGTCTGACGAAAATTTCAGGCACAGGGCCGTACTCCACCAAACGCCCCACCTGATGTGACCCATGGGCACTGAGTTGGAAATACCCCACCCAATCCGCCACCGCTGCGGCCTGTTTCAAATTGTGAGTAACGATAACGATGGTGTATTGCTGCTTCAGGTCATTCAGCAGATCGCTAATGACGCCAGCGGAAATTGGGTCCAGAGAGGCACAGGGCTCATCCATCAGGAGTACCGCAGACCCTAAGGCGATCGCTCGGGCAATGCATAGACGCTGTTGCTGTCCCCCCGATAAAGTCAGGGCGCTCTGGGTCAGGCGGTCCTTCACCTCTGACCATAACCCCACCTTTTGCAGTGACTGTTCTACCCGCTCATCAATGTCACCCTGGTAGCCATTGATTCGCAGACCCAGGGCAATGTTGTTGAAAATTGATTTGGGAAAAGGGGTAGGGCGCTGAAAAACCATCCCAATCTGCCGCCGCAGGGCAATCTCGGGAATTTTCTGGAGTGGCTGCCCCCGATAGGTGATGCGCCCTTGGATCCGGGCCGCAGTGGAGAGGTCATTAATGCGATTAAAACACCCCAAGAGGGTACTTTTGCCGCAACCTGAGGGGCCGATAAAGGCTGTTAATTGCTGGGGCCAAATATCTAGAGACACCCC
>JAQCHG010000385.1 GCA_027619675.1 Cyanobacteriota bacterium | reverse complement strand
CACCACTTTGACGGGTTGATCCAGGTCCGCCGTCAGTTGTTGGGTGGCCGGGGCCAAGGTGAAAATCTGGTTTTCCGTCAGGTCAATGCGGCTGGAATAGCGCACCCCCAGGAAGTTCACCAACCCCAAAATCACCAACATGGCCACCACCGCCAGGGCGGCATTGGTGCCCGCTTGGGTTGAGCGCTGCTGCCAAAAGGCCCCGCCGCTGAAGCTGAGCCCCACCAACAGCAGCCCCAGACCCAGCACTAAGAGCCCCGTGGGCAGCAGTTGCCACCCCGTTAGGCCGCCGGATACCAGCCCAGCGGTGGCGAGGGCTAAGCCCGGCCAGGCCAGAAACCGTAAGGTCCGTCTTGAGAAGGAGATCCCCTGCATAAGGCTGATGGATTTGCGATGTTGGATGTTGGCTGGGCGCGGCGTGGGGTAGCTGGACTTTCAACCCTACACCCAAACCAGTGAGGACTAACGCCCCACAGCCCGAATCCTCGGCATTCCCTTGGGGCAAGGGGCTTAAGCCCCTTGTTCGTCGGTGTGACTGGGTGAGTCCTGCCAGTTCGTAAACCTGCGCCGCAGTCTACTATAGCCACGGCGTTGGCAATTTGTGGGATCACTGGGCAAAACTAACGCCCCACTAACTCCCGGAACCAGTCGTCGTTCCAGAGGCTATCGAAGGCTTGATCCGCCTTCGCTTCTTCCTGGAGGTCGGGATTGAGGCGCACTGCCGCCTGGAGATTTTCAAGCGCGAGATCGTACTCCCGTTGCAGGGCGTAACAGGTGGCTTTGTTGTAAGCCGCTTGGGCGTAGTCGGGATCCACTGCCAGGGCTTTGTCGAAGCTGCTGAGGGCTTCTTGATCCCGCCCCAGTTTCATCAGAACGTAGCCTCGGTTATCCCAGGCTTTGGGGGACTGGGGGTTAAAACGGGTGGCTTTGTCGAAGGAGGCCAGGGCGTCTTCGTAGCGCTCTAGTTCCGTGGCGGCGAGGCCCCGGTTTAACCAGGCAACGGCGTCATTGGCCTGAATTTCCACCGCCTTATCAAAGGAGTTGAAGGCGTCTTCGTGCTGTTGCAGGATGCCAAAGGATACCCCCCGGTTGACCCAGGCTTCCTGGTAGTCGGGCTTCAGTTCCAACGCCTTGTCGAAGGCTTCCACGGCGGCCTGCCGCTGCCGCAACCGCCCCAGCACCATGCCCCGACTCAGCCAGCCCTTGGGATCCTCGGGGGCCAGTTCCAACAGGCGATCGCAGGCGGCGAGGGCCTCATCGTAGCGCTTCAGATCCCGCAGGACTTGGCTGCGCTGATAGTGGGCAGCGGCGAGGTCGGGGGTGAGGGCCAGCACTTGGTCCAGGGCGGCGAGGGCGGCCTCCTGCTGGTTCAGGGCAATGAGGGCCTGGGCTAGATTGAGCCACCCTTCCCCATTATTGGGCTGGATCTCCAGGGCTTGGCGGTAGGTATCCGCCGCTTCTTGGTAACGGGAGGCGGCTAGGAGTTTATTGGCGGCGTCTAGGCGCTCCGTCGCGGAGAGGAAAAGGGTGGGGCGATTGGTCTGGAGCCGATCCAACAGGGCGGTGAGTTCGCCGATGCGCTGATCCGTTTGGGTGACAAAGGAATCCGCTAGGTATTGGGGGGCGACTTCCCCAAGGCGGCGCATGATGGCGTCCTTTTCCCCCTGGGCCTCTGCCTGGAGGCTGCTGATGCGGTCCTGGACGGTGCGCTTGACGGCTTCTAAATCCGCCAGGGTGTTGTTGCGTCCGGCGGCGATGTCCTGTTGCAGTTGGTTGAGTTGGGCGGCAAACTCGGCCTCGATTTGCTCTAGACGCTGACGGGCCACCTGCTGGCGATCGCGGGTTTCCCCCTCTAGGGTGGTGAGGTGGTCCGTGAGGCGGGCGTCGAAGCCGTCCAGTTTTTCCAGCACCCGATCGCGGCGACCAAATACCACATCCCGCACCTCATTTAGCTGCTGGCTAAATTCCGCTTCTAGACGACCCAACACCTCCAGGGTTTGCTGGGCGCGATCGCGGCTGTCCCCCTGGAGGGTCTGCACCGCCTCGCTGAATTCGCTGGCGCTCCGTTGCAAATCGGCCCAGAGGGTTTCCTTTTGGCCGTCTAAATCCGCCCCGAGGGCGGTGAGTTGGGCTTGGAACTGGTCCGCCCGTGCTTCTAGGGTGGCAAAGGCTTGCTGCTGGCGATCATCCACGCTGCCTTCTAATTGGCGGAATTGATCCATGCAGTCCTCGGCCCGCTGCTGGAGATCGGCCATCAAGGCGGCTTTGCGATCGTCCACCTCACCACGATGGCGATCAAAATCGCCGATGAAGTCTGTCAACATCCCCTGGAGCTGGCTGAGCACCGCCACCTTCTGGGCCAGCACCTCATCCTTAGACTGGGCAAAACCCGTTTCAAATTCCGCCGTGGCCCGTTGGATAGTTTGCAGGGCCAGATCTCGATGGCCGAGGGCACTGGCCTGGGCCTCGTCTAGGGTTTTGCTGAGGGTGGCCTTGCGCTCATCCATAGCGTTCAGCACCCGCTGCTGGTGCTGCTCTAGCTGGGCCTCTAGGCTTTCCCGCAGGGTGTCAAATTGGGGGGCAAAGTTGTCCCGCAGGTGGGAGAGGTCATCGAGGGCGCGATCGCGATTGTCCTCCACCGCAGTGGTCAGGGCTTGGAGGCGATCGGTAAATTCCTGGGCTGTAATTTGCAACTGCCCCAGCACCCGCCCCTGTTCAGTCCCCGCTTGGTGCGCTAGGTCCGAGAGTTGCTGTTGCAGGGCATCGGCGGCTTGGCGCAGGGTTTTCAGCAACTGGCCCGTTTGCTCACTACTTTCCGTTTCTAACCCGGTTAGCCGCTCCCGCAACTGTCGTTGCAGGGCTTCCGCCTGCTGCACAAACTCCGTTTCCAGGCTGTCAAGCTTGTCTTGCAGGGTCGTGACTTGGGTTTGCCATTCCTTTAGGGTGCGTCCTTTAGAATCGTCCACCTCCTCCATCAGACGACTCAGGATGTGACGTTTCTCCGCCAACTCGTCTTTGAAATCCTCCGACTGTTGGCCAATGGTGGTGGTCACATCCTCCGCCTCCCTCAGCACCGTGTTGAGGTCGCGGGTGGCGCTGCGGATGCGGTTTTCCAAATCAGTCATTTGGTTCAACTGACCCCGCACCACGGTGGCCACTTCCTGCACCACCGATCGCCGCAGCACCCACAACATGACGACCCCCACCCCCACCAGCATCACCATGATGATCAGTAAAACGGTGAATAGGGTGGTGGCGCGGCTGTAGGCCAAGTCCGCCTGACGCTGCATTTGCTCAATTGCCGCCCGTTCCTCCGCCGTCACCGCCTGGGGCGATGCCGCCTGGGCCAACACATCCTGGGCCAGGGTATCGGCGGGCACAGGACGCGCCATCGCTCCCCCTGATCCCGCTAGCCAAATCAGCAGGGCGATCGCCCCTGGCCCCATCGCCAGGGATAGCCGTGACCAAGGGAGGGAAGACTGGGGCCGCATGGGCATGGGATCACAACGCTCGGAAGGGGCATGGCGCGGGTG
>JAQCHG010000384.1 GCA_027619675.1 Cyanobacteriota bacterium | reverse complement strand
CTGGCCTCCGGTGCTGGCGGCGGTGTCGTAGGCGGCAGCCAACACCACGCGATCGCCCACCTGATCCAACACCGTCTGCAAGCGGGCATCGTCAGCGGGGCCATAAACACTGGGGTCCACCATCAGCACATCAACGGCCACCACCGCTGCCCCCGCCGCCAACAACCGCTCAATTACCGTGGCGTAGGCGGCGCGGGGCAAAGGCCAGGTTTGCAACGTAGCGGGGGGCAGGTCCGGGGCCGTGGCCTGGTACAAATCTCCCTGGGTGAGGGATTCTTCATCAATGGCGAGAATCACCACTGTGTCGGGGGTGGGCACCGGACCCCGCAGGGCCAGCAGCAGGGCCTGGGCCTGCCCCTCCGCCCGCTGTACCCAGGGGGGCTGCACGGCCAGGGCGATCGCCGCCCCCATGGCCCCGGCCAACATCAATCCATGGCTCCACCCCATCAGGGTCCGGGGCCACCCCCAGGTCCATCGCCCACCTTGCGCCATGCCGTGTCTTTCCTACAATCCTGACCAAATCCCGCCCAGAACTGTTGCCACAACAGCCCTGGGCAAAGGGGCCTTACTGATGGGTCAGGGTCATCTGGCTGGTGGCCTGGGCTCCCGCCTGGCTCGCGGTAGCGGTCACCGTGTAGCGGGTACCGCGCCCCGTCAACACCCCCAAGGGCACCGACACCTGGAAGTTGCCATTGGCATCGGCGGTGACCTGGCTGTCCAGCAGGGTTTGGGCCACACTAGCGATGCCAAACACCGAGGTGCTGCCCGTCACGCGAATGGCCACTGTGGCCCCCGGACGGGTCTGCCCCGTCAGCACAAAGCTGCCGCCCCCCACTTGCCCCCCGTCGGTGGGGCTGGTGAAGGTTGGGGCCAGGGCCACTTCCGGTTCAGCGGCGGGTTTGGTGGCATCTTCCACCACGGTTTCGGGGCCACCCGTGGTGGCGGTGGTGGTGAAGACAGCCGCTTGGGGGGCGATCGCGTAGCTGGTTTGGCCATTGCGGCGCAATCGCCCCACCACCACCCCTTCCGCCAGGGCATTGTTGCTGCCCACCGTCAGGGTGGCCACATACACCCCGCTGGAGACCTCCTGCACCGGTAGGGTTTGCACCGTGCGGCCATCCCGCACCAGCAGCACTTCCCCTTGGGAACCGGGGGTGCCGTTGACGGTGACTAAAAAGGTGCTGTTGGGACCCAAAGGCGTGCCCGCTGCATTGTGGGTGACGGAGGTAATTTCCACCGCCGGACGCGGGGGCTGCACCTGAAACTGCCAAGAGGAAATCCGCTTAAAGCCGTCACTGCCCACATACTCCACCCGCACGTTGACGGTCCCCGCCGCAAAGGGGCTGGTGGGACGGTAGGTAAAAAAGTTCGCGGTAATGGTGCTGCGGTCCGTCACCTCCTCACCATTGACAAAAATCATTACAGAATCCGGCACCACGGTGCCCGTACTGGTGTCGAACTGCCCCGAAACCGACGCCGTTGGGGCAATGTTCTGGGCATTCACCTCTGGGCTCACATTCACCACCCGCTGGGCCATAGCCGGGGATACCGCCCCCATAGCCGCCATCCAGACACTGGCCAATGCCGCTACAGACTTGCGTTTCATCGTCATCACTGCCAACTCTCCGCCCCAATTATTTCAAACTTTCTCCGGCACGACAGGACATCATCCCGCCTCGCCCCAGGATGCCCCCACCCGCCAGGAGGTTCCCCAATCCCCCAGAGGGTCTTGGGGCAGCGGAACCCAGGGAGGAATGGTAGCTGCTGCCATGCATCCTCGATGCCGGGGTCGCCATTCCCAAGGGCTACCAACGGCGGTATAATGAAGCTCATATGCACGCTTATGACTGCTGATTAACGAATTGTTATTGCTCTAGTCATTAGTTGATTTTGTGAGTAAAGAAAGTCACTACACATCTGTCAGTGCTAATCATGAAATCCTGAGCAATGCTGTGATTAGCCTCGCTCTTCCCTGGGATTAACGTCCCTGTTGATAGTGAGGGCGCGATCGCAAAGTTGGCTGGACTCTGGCCTGATCGGCCTGGACGAATAAGTTTGCATACAGCCGTCCCTTGTAACCCTGGGTGACGGCTGATTATTTGGGTCTTTAAAATCTGACCCTAGCCAACCAGAGGGCATTGCTCCTCAATAAATCCCTGTAAACTCCCACTCATATGCCTTATCCTATGCAGCGCCTATCCATTTTTGTGGATGGCAACAATATGTTTTACGCCCAACAAAAGAACGGCTGGTTCTTTGACCCCAAACGGGTCCTAGAGTTCTTTTTGAAGGTTGATGGCGATTTCTCTTTGGTCAACGCTTTTTGGTATACAGGCTTAAAAGATCCCCAGGACCAACGGGGATTTCGAGACGCCCTGATTAGCCTTGGCTACACCGTCAGAACCAAAGTCCTGAAGGAATACTACGACGATAATTCTGGTCGCTACTCCCAAAAGGCGAACTTAGATATTGAAATCGTGGTGGATATGTTTAACACCGTGGAGCAGTACGATCGCGTCGTTCTATTTAGCGGTGATGGCGACTTTGAGCGGGCCATTGAACTCCTGCGCTCCAAAAACACCCACATCACCGTGGTTTCAACGGAAGGCATGATCGCACGGGAATTGCGTAACGCCACCGATCGCTACCTCGACCTCAACGATGTGCGCGAGTACATCGAAAAAATGGAGGTTTACCACTGACCCCAACGCGGCGCGGTCCCCAGGCCCTCTGGGCGGTCTGCCAAGCCTAAACTTCTAGGTTGGGTGGAACGTTAGCGAAGTCCAGTATGGCCCACTGTTGAGTGTTCTCCCCTCAGAAACGGTCGCCCCACTGGGGCGACCGCATCTACGCGAACACTTCGTTCTAACCAACCTACCCAACCTCACCAATCGCAGGCTGGCAAACCCATTAGTCCGGGCGCTGAACGATGTGTTCCAGCACCCGGCGCTTGCGTTGGGGATCAATGCCGATGAGACGGACATACTCATCCGGATAGTGCTGCACACATTGGGCTAGGGCGGTGGCGGCGGCCTCTGGATCCTGGGTTTGCAGCACCGTGCAGCTTTGCCAAGCGTTGGTGCGAAACCGCCGCCGATCCACATGCTCCATGCCCACTTGGTAGCCTTGCGCCAGCAGCGATCGCACCTGATTCACCGCCTCCGCCGACAGGGTTCCAGGGCCGCTGTCAGGGGGCGACGTTGGCTGGGGCAACGGCACCGCCGGGGCCGGGGCATCGGGGTGAATGGGGACCCTCGCCGTTGAGTTGTCGTCCGTGCCATCGCCATAGGCCCGGTAAAAATCCCCTGGGGGAACGGGCGGGCGGGCACCAGAACGCTCCCGCAGGGCGCGATTGTATTGATCCGCCAAGCGCATTTCTTGCAGTCGTCGCTGCTCATTCACCATTTGCTGCCCCACCGTTAGCAGGTGTTGCAGGGTGAACTTGGGCTTTGGGAACTGCACCGGGGTGGTGCTGTTGACCACCCGCCGGGAGACGTTTTCTAAGCCCACTCCGCCAATGAACTCGCGGATTT
>JAQCHG010000383.1 GCA_027619675.1 Cyanobacteriota bacterium | reverse complement strand
GCGGTGGCTAAAAAAGCGCCCGCCGCGCCTGCCCCGAGCCCGTCTGCCCCAAGCCCGCCTGTAAAGACGGCGATTTCTGCGATTCCCCTGGCTCGGTTTTTGGGTTCGGCAGCCTTTACGGGGTTTGAGGGCACCCTGCTGGCGATCGCCCTCACCAGTCTGCTGGGCACCACCTTGCTGGGCAGCGGCGCTTGGCTGCTGCTGTTGGCGGGGCTAGTATTGCTGCAAATCAAGCAGGTGATTGAGCGGCTCGATTTGGTGATTATTGCTGGGGTCACCCTAGGGGTTGTGCTGTTGTTTCCACCCCTGCGCTCAGTTCCCGTGGTTGCAGGGTCTGGGCTACAGGCGATTATTGTGTTAGCGGTGCTGGGGGGCCTGATGGTGGTGGCGATCGCCACCCTTTTCCGCTTAATCTATCGACTGCTATCGACCATCCTTTAACGCCGCTGTCAGTCGCCTTCAGTCGTTGCTGGGGCGATCGCCGATGGATGGGCATGCCCCCTGTTCTGTAGAGTGACCCCATGAGTAGCAACCGCGAGACTCCGGTTTTGATCGCCTCTCTGTTCATTACGGCAGGGCTGATCGGGGGTGGATGGTGGTGGTTTACCCGCAGCGGCAATTTGGATCTAGGCGGCCTTCTGGGCAACGGGCCGGGGCAAAATGCGCCGGGTCCCAGCGGCGATTTTGACACTGCCCCCAACGGTGCGCCCTCCTCAGGGGTAGCCACCTTTGCCCAGGTCACGGCTGTGCCTGAGGGGTTATTTAACTATGGCGGCAGCACCACCGGGGCACCGATTCGCGGGGCGATCGATCCGGTGCTGCAACAGGTCTACCCCGCCTATCAGTTGCGCTACACCGATCCCATCGGTGCCCCCGCTGGGTCGGGTACGGGCATTGCCATGCTGTTAGCCAACCAGCTTTCCTTCGCCCAGTCATCCCGTCCCCTCACCCCAGAAGAACGCCAGCAGGCGGAAGCCCAGGGCTTTAGCCTCAAGGAAATTCCCGTGGCCATTGAAGGGCTGGCGATCGCGGTGCATCCCGATCTGTCGGTGGAAGGGGTGACCCTAGCCCAACTGCGGGACATTTACCTAGGCAACCTCACCAACTGGAGCCAACTGGGGGGACCCAACCTACCCATTACCCCCGTCTCTCGTCCCGCCGATGGGGGCACGGTGGAATTTTTCATCAGCACTGTCCTGGGTGGCAGCCCCCTCCCCGCCACCATCCGCTCCGTGGGCATCACCACCGAGGCCCTGCGTCTGGTCAGCGACACCCCCGGAGCCATCTACTATGCCTCTGCCCCAGAGGTGGTGGGCCAATGCACGGTGAAACCCATTGCCATTGGGCGACAGGGGGATCAACTGGTCTCCCCCTACCAGGCCCCCTATGTGCCCCCCGCCGCCTGCCCCGCTCAGCGTAACCAAATCAACCTTGACGGTCTTCGCAATGGTGACTATCCCCTCACCCGCCGCCTGTTTGTGATCGTGCGGGAGGATGGCAGCAGTGACCAACAGGCAGGGGAAGCCTACGCCAATTTGCTCTTGAGTCAGCAGGGGCAGGGGTTGCTGGCGGAAAACGGGTTTGTCCCCATTCGGTAAACTCGGGGCAGGGGCCTTGGGCTAGCGCCGCGCGGCGTACATTTGCCAGGACCCATACTCTGCGGCAGCAGTCACCCTATCCCTCCAGGGCGCGTCATCCATGACAGGTGAACGTCTTCCTGGAAAGCATCACCGCGCCCGTCTCTATCCCGTCTCTATGGGGTGGCTAGGGATGTAGCCGTTGCACAACAAGGATTCTTTCTCTGTCCTCTTTTCCCAACAGACCATGGAAACCCGGCCCTTAGGTAACACCGACATTGCCATTACCCCTCTGATCTTCGGCACCTGGCAGGCGGGCAAACGGGGCTGGGTGGGGGTGGAGGATGACGCGGTGATGGGGGCGATGCAGGCCGCCTTTGATGCGGGCATCACCACCTTTGACACCGCTGAAATCTACGGCAACGGCTATTCTGAAACCCTGGTGGGTAAAGCTTTGGGGGCGGTGCGCGATCGCGTGGTGCTGATGACCAAGGTGTTTCCCACCCATTTGCAAAAACAGCAGGTGATCGATGCCTGTGAAGCCTCCTTACAGCGGCTACAAACCGATGTGATTGACCTGTACCAAATCCACTGGCCAGCGGGGCGGTTCAACAGCGCGATTGTGCCCCTCTCGGAAACCATGGAGGCCATGGTGAGCTTGCTCGACCAGGGCAAGATCCGCGCCATTGGCGTCTCTAACTTTTCGCGGGAGCAATTGGCGGAGGCCATGACCTACGGCCCCATCCAAAGTTTGCAGCCCCCCTATTCCCTGTTTTGGCGGCAGGTGGAGCAAGACGCCAAACCCCTCTGCGACAGCCATCACCTCTCAGTTCTCGCCTATTCCTCCCTGGCCCAGGGGCTGCTGACGGGCAAATTCGGCCCCGATCACCAATTCCCCGAGGGGGACGTGCGGGCCACCAACAAACTCTTTCAAGGGGATCTGTATCAACAGGCCCAGGCTGCCCTGGCGCAACTGCGGCCCATTGCCGATCGCTACCGTACCACCCTGGGCAACCTGGCCCTGGCTTGGCTGTTGGCCCAACCCCACACCTGCGCGATCGTGGGTGCCCGCAATGCTGCCCAAGCTCAGGAAAATGTCCAGGCAGCCAGCCTCACCCTCACCCCTGAAGACCTGGCCGAGATGGATCGCATCAGCCGCACCGTCACCGATCGCCTCGATCCCAACCCTGTGATGTGGAATTTGGACTGATGTAGTGGATTAACGGGCGGCGGCCCGTCGGTATTCTGCGGCCACCACCTCTAGGGAGGGGTTCGCCAGCACCCGGCCATTCACCAACACAAAGGCGGTGGATTCGCTGAGTTCCTGCTCATTCACCGCCAGCAGCACCGCGCCCAACTCGTTTTGATCGATGCCGCTACCCATACCAGCATCGCGAAAGAGATAGGGGATCTGTTCTGTCTCTAGGGCTGCCATCAAGGCTGCCGCTGGGGGACAGTGGGGGGGGCCGTAGATTAATACCTGGGGTTGTCCCTCTGGGGTGGTTTGGTTGGGAATCGCCGCCAGGGGAAAATCCAGACCGGGCACTTCAACCCCCAGCCAAGACAGCATTCGTAATCCCACGTGGCGGGGGCCAATCACTTGTACCACCCCCATCACGAGCACCGCGACCAGGGCAAACAGCAAGAAGCGGGCCTGCATCGTTAACTCCTCCATTCCCGTGACTATAGGCTACCCTCAGGCAAGGTGACGGCTACGACGGTCGCAGATCGGTGCCAGGGACCATTGCCGTCACACTGCTGAGTTTCCGTGGACTGACTATGGCTCCTGCTTCTGCCCCCTTGCCAGCGGGCATTGCCGCCTTTCAATCGGGGGATTATGTCACTGCCATTGCCCACCTCCAGCAAGCCTGCGCGGAACTGGGGGGGGATGAGCAACTCCAGGCCCAGGGTTGGTTGGTGCGGGCCTATGTCAAAGCCCAACAGTTCACCCCTGCCCGCCAG
>JAQCHG010000382.1 GCA_027619675.1 Cyanobacteriota bacterium | reverse complement strand
CCATCCCAGAGAGTCAGTAGGGGCGCAAGGGTTTGCGCCCTGCAATCAGTGGAATTCCCGCCCGAAGTTGGACTCAGATATCCGGTTGCCCGATACATTTTCAGGGCGCAGACCCCTGCGCCCCTACAGAAACGGGAATGCCGCTTAACCCGAACTCAGGTTGAATTAGGGGATGGGCGCTTGACAGGTATCCTGTATTTCGGTATTTATAAAAACATGGAAATAAAAAGCCTTACTACGACCAGCCCAGACGCGATCGCCGCCACCTTTGCCGCCTTGGGGCAACCCTCCCGGCTACGGATTGTGCGGCTATTGCTGTCGGCCCATCCCCATGGGTTACCCGCCGGAGAAATCCAAAAGACCTTGGGGATCTCTGCCTCTACCCTGTCTCACCATTTAGACAAGCTGAGGCAGGTGGGGGTGGTGACCGCCGAGAAGGACCGCCAATGGATCTGGTACCGGGTGCAGGCGGACAGCCTCAAAGCCCTGATGGATTTCCTATTTGCCGAGTGCTGCACCCGCAATCAGGTGATTGCAGCCACCGATCTCGACCCCGGTGAGCGGCCAGACTGCTGCCCCTAGGGGCGGCGGTAATCCTTGTGCAGCCAGGGTGACGCGACCAGACGCAACGCAGCCTTTATTTCGATGTTTCTCTAAATACAGAAGGAAGAACCCATGTCCTTATCGAAAACCCACATAGCCCTCGCCGTTAACGACCTAGATCAGTCCGTGGCGTTTTATCGCGCCCTGTTTGCCCTAGACCCGGTGAAATACAAGGCCGACTACGCCAAATTTGATGTCAGCAATCCGCCCCTCAACCTCACCCTCAATCTCACCCAAACCGCCGTCACCCAAAGTGCCCTCTCCCATCTAGGCATTCAAGTAGACAGCAGCGATGCGGTGCAGGCAGCCATGGCTCGGTTTGCCGCCGCTGGCCTCGCCACTTGGGCAGAGGGGGATACCGACTGCTGCTATGCCCTGCAAGACAAGGTGTGGGTGCGCGACCCCGACGGTAACCGTTGGGAGGTGTTTGTGGTCAAAGTGGCGGATACGGCCCCCGAGGCCAACCGCACCCCCGCCGAACATCCCCCGGCGGCATCCGCCTGTTGTGGGTAACCCTTTCCCTAGGGGTCGCCCGTCTGTGGGGGATGGGCGATCGCGGCTTCAACCAAGGTTGATGGGGAGGGCAACTCTGCTAACACCTCAAGTAATGTAACCCCAGTCCATTTGATTTGTATTCCGGAATACTCTGCGCTTGACATTTCTAGATTCATTGAAATGATAAGAGAGTACGATTCTGATCAACATAGGTGGTGAAGTCATGGGTATGGTTCAGTACCGGGCTTTGGTTCCTTTATTAGGGGTGGGATTACTCTTAGGCTGCTCCAGCAACAGTCCGAATGGCGATACGGTCGCGCCCAACCCAGTCACTTCGATCAAGATTGATGGTTCCAGTACGGTGTACCCCATCTCCCTAGAGGTGGCCCAAGAGTACACCTTTGAAAAAGGCGCGGCTGCCCCCCTGATTGAGGTGGACTTTTCGGGCACCTCCGCTGGGTTCAAACGATTCTGCGCCGGGGAAACGGACATCAGTAACGCTTCTCGCCCCATTACCACCGCAGAAATGGCCACCTGTCGGGAGGCTGGCATTGAGTACATCGAGTTGCCCGTCGCCTTTGATGCCCTCACGGTGGTGGTGCATCCCGACAACGATTGGGCTGAGGACATCACCGTGGCCGAGCTGAAGCGGCTCTGGGAGCCCAGCGCCGACGGCAAAATCACCACTTGGGATCAAATTCGTCCCGACTGGCCCAACGAGCCGATTAATCTCTATGGTGCGGGGGCAGACTCGGGCACCTTTGATTACTTCACAGAAGCCCTGATGGGGGAATCGGGGGCTAGTCGCCTCGACTACACCGCCAGTGAAGATGACACCGAATTGGTGCGGGGGGTGCGCACAGACCCCAATAGCCTGGGCTATTTTGGCTATGCCTATTACGAAGAAAGCCAGACGGCGTTAAAGGCATTGGCGATCGACGCTGGGGCGGGTCCGGTTGTCCCCTCCGATGACACGGTGCGTCAGGGCACCTATCGCCCCTTAACGCGGCCCCTCTTCATCTACGTCAGTGTCGATGCCCTGACGGAAAATCCCGAACTAGAAGCGTTCGTCACCTACTACTTGCTCAACGCCCGGTATCTGGTGCCCGTGGTTGGCTATACCGCCCTCCCCGAGGCCGGGTATCTGATTGCCCAAGATCACTTGAGCAACCGCAAGGTGGGGACGGTGTTTGGGGGAGAGTCTAGCTTTGACCTCACCATTGAGGAGTTACTCCGCAAGGAGGCGGAATTCTAACTTCTAGTCCAGACAGTATTGAGTTCACCCAGGGATATACGGATGATCAGAGTTGGCATTAATGGGTTTGGCCGCATTGGGCGGCTGGTGTTGCGGGCGGCGTGGGGCTGGCCTGAGTTGACCTTTGTACACATCAACGAGATTGCCGGGGGCACCGCCGCCGCCGCCCATCTGCTCAAATTCGACTCCGTCCATGGGCGCTGGGGGCCAGCGGTGGCGGCGGTGGGGAGCGATCGCCTCTGCATCGACGATCAGCCCCTCACCTTCAGCGATCGCCCCACCCCCGGTGCCGTGCCCTGGGCCGACTTCGGCGTAGACCTGGTGCTGGAATGTTCTGGGCAGTTTCGCACCCCCCAAACCCTCGCCCCCTACTTTGACCAAGGGGTGCAGAAGGTGATTGTGGCAGCTCCGGTGAAGGAAGGCGCGTTGAACATCGTCTATGGCATCAACGATGATTTATACGATCCAGGGCAACACCATGTGTTGACGGCGGCTTCCTGCACCACCAACTGCCTCGCCCCCGTGGTCAAGGTGATTCACGAAGGCTTGGGCATCCGCCACGGGGTGATCACCACCATCCACGACAACACCAACACCCAAACCATCGTCGATGCTCCCCACAAGGATCTGCGGCGGGCCAGAGCCACCAGCCTCTCCCTGATCCCCACCACCACCGGATCCGCCACGGCGATCGGGCTGATCTACCCCGAGTTGAACGGCAAGCTGAATGGGCTAGCGGTGCGGGTGCCCCTACTAAATGCCTCTCTGACCGACTGTGTGTTTGAGGTGGCCCAACCCACCACAGTCGCAGAGGTGAATGGGCTGTTCCAGGTGGCGGCTGAGGGGCCATTGCAGGGGATTTTGGGCTACGAAGAACGGCCCCTGGTGTCGGTGGATTACAAGGATGATCCGCGATCGGCCATCATTGACGCCCTCTCTACGATGGTGGTGGATGGCACCCAGGTGAAGGTGCTGGCCTGGTACGACAACGAATGGGGCTATGCCAACCGGATGGCGGACCTAACCCGCAAGGTGGCTAAGCTGTGGTCTCGGTAGGGGGTGGCTTGAGCAGGAGCTAGGAGCTAGGAGCTAGGAGCTAGAAGCAAGGAGCTAGAAGTCAGGAGTCAGGAGTCAGAAGTCAGAAGTCAGGAGCCGAACCTACCTATACCGCTCCCCATTCACCCATTCA
>JAQCHG010000381.1 GCA_027619675.1 Cyanobacteriota bacterium | reverse complement strand
CTACCCTACAGCGTCGCCCGCTGGGTGGCGGGGGGCTGGGAAGCGTTGGAAAAGGTGGGCCGCCTCTTCAACACCGTCACCGTGAAGGATAGCTGGAACCGCCCCGTCCTGCTATTCCGCAACGAGTGGAACTGTCAGCAAGTGCAAACCGACCATCCCGAGTTAGAACTCCGCAACACCGCCCCTGTGGTATCGGGCCAACAACCTGAGGATCTTTAGCATCCCAATTTTCAGCGCAGTCTATTAACCCGAAGTAACTTACCCGCCAGGGGATAGGCGGCGTGGATCCTTTGGTCAATCCGCGTCGCCAGTGCGGGCCGATCAAGATCGTCTTTGCACACAATCACCCCTGCATGGTTGGGATTTTGGCTGTGTAGGCGAATAAAGTCACGGCGATTTAGGGTCAGAACAGCCCGCCCTTGCTGGGTTGCGAAGGCTAAAACCGCGTCATCGGGGATACTTCGATTGGCTTGACCCGCTGTCTGTACTGTCAAGACATCGTGACCTAAGTGCCTGAGGCATTCGGTGACTTGCAGGGGGAATTGCTCATCTGCGTAAAGCGCAGCCATGGTGCTCTAAAGGTTTCATCTATGGGCTGCCCTAGGGTAGGGTTGGCATTGGGGTGTAGCGGTTTGTCGCCACTATTCAGCATTGTTCGCTTGAATCGCGTGGTTGATCTCTTCGGAATGGGCAAGGGCATAGGTCCAGGCATTGGCGAGATCGGTAGCCGTAAGGGTGGGATAGTCTCGCAAAAGCGCGGCGTCACTGTGGCCCCAATCTCGGGCTTGTACTAACACCCAGACAGGAATGCGCGTGTTGGCAATGCGGGCATCTCCCCCGCAGATACCAGGGGTTTTCTCAATGCCCGCCCACTGACCGCTTAAGCTTTGCACCAACCATTGCAGCAATTGGGCCTTCTCCAGGGGGCTGAGGGCAAATAGTTGGGGGGTGATATCTTCCAGGGCCATGGTGGATCGGAGGGCAGATTTCCTTCAGGATAAGGGGCGCAGGGACGGGAGCACACCATGGTCTACTGGCTGGGATTGGATTTTGGCACCTCGGGGGCGCGGGGGGCGGTGCTAGACCACCGGGGGAATCTTGTGGCCCAAGCTCAGGTACGGTATGGGGACTCGCCCCAGGGGTGGGTGGCCCAGTGGCAGGCAGCGCTGGCCACTGTGATGGCGGCGATCCCTGCGGCTATTCGTCAGGAGACGATCGCCCTGGCCTGCAACGGCACCTCTGGCACGGTGTTGCTCTGTGACGGCAAGGGTCAGGTGCTGACGGAGCCGCTGCTGTACAACGACGATCGCGCCCAAGCCGTACTCCCAGATCTGGCGGCGATCGCCCCCGCCGACACCCTTGTCCTGAGCGCCACCAGCAGTTTGGCCAAGCTGTGGTGGTGGCGGCAGCAGTTATCCCCCGCCCTATGGGCATCGGCCCGCTATCTGCTGCATCAGGCTGACTGGTTGGCCTATCAATTCCATGGCCAATTGGGCCGCAGCGACTACCACAATGCCCTCAAGCTGGGCTATGACGTGGAGGGGTTGACCTATCCCCATTGGCTGCGATCGCGGCCAGAAGTTCCCCTATTGCCCACCGTTGTCGCGCCGGGGACTGACCTGGGTAACATCACCCCCAAGGCGGCCCAGCGCTATGGATTACCCCCCACCTGTCGGGTACGGGCAGGCACCACCGACAGCATCGCCGCCTTTTTGGCCAGTGGAGCCCAGCAACCAGGTGAGGCGGTCACCTCCCTGGGCTCCACCCTGGTGCTGAAGTTGTTGAGTACCGTCCCGGTGGGCGATCGCGCCAGCGGCGTTTACAGCCATCGGTTCGGCAATCTGTGGTTGGTGGGGGGCGCATCCAACACCGGGGGCGCGGTGCTAAAACGGTTTTTCTCGGAAACAGATTTGGTTAGACTGAGTCGGGATCTGCGCCCCGATGTGCCCACGGGGCTAGACTACTATCCCCTGCTGCACCCTGGGGAACGGTTCCCCATCAATGATCCCCACCATCCCCCCCGGTTAGTACCCCGACCAACGGATGCGGGTGAATTTCTCCAGGGATTGCTAGAGGGGATGGCCCGCATTGAGGCCCAGGGCTACGATCGCCTCGCCGCCTTGGGCGCTAGCCCCCTCACCCAGGTGTGGACTGCGGGGGGAGGTGCCCACAATGAAGCCTGGACCGCCATCCGTCAGCGGTATTTGCCTGTCCCCGTCGCCGCCGCCCCTGAAACCGAAGCCGCGATCGGCACCGCCCGTCTAGCGGGGGGATATTTTGACCCGGTTTTGCAGCCAACAACATCCCCGCCCAAGCCCAGCGGGGATTAAAGGACTGGCCCTTCTCCCCTTCCCCCCCTCTCCCCTGCACCTCTTCGCCCCTGCCCTCCGAAAAAGCTCATCCGGTGACACCGCGCGACCCTACGTCAAGCGGGGCTGGCGGGTCCAGGCGTCTTGGGGCAAAAAAGCCCGATCCTTAGGCAGGGGGGCAACGGGGGCGGTGAGTTCAAACTCCCCAGATTGAATCCACCGCTGCAACTCCGCCGCCACTTGGCGGGCGAGATACATACTGGCGAGCGGTGCGGTGCGGACGGTTTGACCATTGAGGGTGATTTGCCCCGATTTCAACTGGGCATAGCTAACCAGGCCAAAGGTGGGGCGCACCCGACGGGGAATGGCAAAATCCATCACTGGGGCCACCAAATCCTTATCCTGAACCGCGCAATGGGCGGCGATCTCTTCATTCAGCAGGGGAATGGGCACCCCTACCCCCAGCATTAGGGACGGCCCATAACCGCGAAAATAGCAGCCCCGTACCCACTGGGCCTGCATGGTTTTGCCATCCCCAATCAGGGCCACCGTGGCGGCGGGGCCAATGGGGGTATGGTTGGGCAGTCGTTTTTGCAACGGAAAATGCTGAGTACCTTCCCAGGCCACATACCCTGGCCCACCCCCCAGAAAAATGCGGCTACCAATACCGATCGCCATCAGGTCTGGGTCGTTGAGCAACGGTGATAGGGCACCGAGGTTGGCATAGACCGCATTGCCCAGATTGGGTTGCAGCGGCCCCAGATAGGTGGCTAAAGGCCGCTCCCCCCCATTCACCCCCACGATGAAATTTTGGTAGAGGTTGCGGGGGTTGAACAGGTAGAACTGGTTGATGGTGTCCTTGGTCAGGGTGGTTTCAAAGGCGGCGCGGGGGTAGCAATCGGTGACTTGGCCGATCGCTTGCAAATGGACAGGTTTACCCGCCACCAAGTCGGCAATCACATGGCCCCCTCCCCGTTCCCGCAGGGTTTCTGCCTCGCCGGGGTTGGTGATCTCCGCTGGCTGGCTGGCCCCTAGATATAGGTCCACCGCCCCAAACCCGGCATAGGCCAGCACCCCATCCAACCGACATTCCCGAATCTTGATCGGGGGGTCGGTGTGACCCAGGTTCAAAATGGCCCCGGAGGACTCCATCGGTTCAAAGGTGCCGGTGGTGACCACATCCACCGCTTTGCAGGCGGCGGCCACCCGCACTGCTGTCGCTCGGGCTTTAAAGGCTTC
>JAQCHG010000380.1 GCA_027619675.1 Cyanobacteriota bacterium | reverse complement strand
CTGGTCTATTCCATCGGCCACGGGGTGCATACCTTCACCCTCGACCCCAGCCTAGGGGAATTTATCTTAGCGGCGGAGAACGTGCGCGTCCCCAACCACGGCCCCAATTACAGCGTCAACGAGGGGAATTTCTGGCAATGGGAGGATTCCATCCGCGACTACATTCGCTACGTTCATAGACATGAGGGCTACTCATTGCGCTACAGCGGCGCGCTGGTGGGCGACTTTCACCGGATCTTGATGCAGGGGGGCGTGTTTCTCTACCCCGGCACGGTGAAAAAGCCAGAAGGTAAGCTGCGACTGCTGTACGAGTCTGCCCCCTTGGGCTTTTTGATGGAACAGGCGGGGGGAAAAGCCAGCACCGGAACCCAGCCGCTATTGGACGTGGTTCCAAAGGAATTGCATCAACGCACCCCCTTAGTCATTGGCAGTCCTGAAGATGTGGACTTAGTGGAGTCCTTCATCAGTGAGCGCATTCGCGAACAGGAAGTGCTTGCGGCCAGCCGTTCTTCCTAAACAACCGCCCACCACCACCGCCCACCACCTAGGCACCCCCGCCTAGGCAGCGCAGTAACGACGACCACACGGAGGCCCTATATGGCTACAACCGCCGACAACCCCATTCTTCATCTCAAGGACTACGGCCAGAGTGTTTGGATGGACAATCTCAGCCGTGACATTCTGCAATCGGGCGAATTGGCCCAATTGATCGACAGCCGCGATGTCCACGGCATTACCTCTAACCCCGCCATTTTTGAAAAGGCGATCGCGGGCAACGCCGTCTACGACGCCGACATCGAAGCGGGCATCCGGGCGGGTAAGTCCGTTGAAGAAATCTACGAATCCTTGGTGTTCGACGACATCCGCAACGCCTGTGATGTGTTGATGCCCATCTACCAGGCCAGCAGCGGTGTGGATGGCTACGTCAGCCTGGAAGTGCCCCCCAACCTCGCCCACGACACCGACACCACCCTGCAGGAAGCCCGCCGCTATTTCAACACCCTCCAGCGGCCCAACCTGATGATCAAGATCCCCGGCACCCCCGAGGGACTGCTGGCGGTGGAAGCGGCCATCAGCGAAGGCATCAACGTCAACGTGACCCTGTTGTTCTCGGTGCAGAGCTACATCGACACCGCCTGGGCCTACATTCGCGGCCTCGAAGCCCGCGCCGCTAAGGGGCAAGATGTGCGAAATCTGGCCTCTGTGGCCAGCTTCTTTTTGAGTCGCATTGACAGCAAGGTGGACGATCGCCTCGATGCCCTGGCTGCCGAGGCCGACAACTCCGATCGCACAGCCCAACTCCAAGCAGCGAAAGGGAAGGTGGCGATCGCCAACGCCAAGGTCGCCTATCAGGAATACAAGCAGATTATTGAGAGCGATCGCTGGCAGGCCCTCGCCGCCAAAGGTGCCCGTGTGCAACGCCTGCTGTGGGCCAGCACCAGCACCAAAAACCCCGACTACAGCGACGTCATGTACGTGGACGAATTGATCGGCCCCGACACCGTCAACACCCTGCCCCCCAACACCATCGAAGCCTGCGCTGACCACTGCGACGTGGCCAACCGCATTGAAACCGATGTGGAAGCTGCCCAACAGTTACTCGCCGCCCTGCCAGACCTGGGCATTGACCTAGACCAAGTGATGGACGAACTGCTCGACGAAGGCATCGACAAATTCATCCAGCCCTTCGACAAGCTGATGGACTCCTTGGTGACCAAGGTGAAGCAACTCTCGCCCGCTTAAGGCCGCTTAAGGAGTGTGAGGGTGTGTTGGCATTGGCGTCAGCTACTCCGCAGGAGTTAGCCTGCCCGGAGGGCTTGGGTGTGAGGGTTGTTGGATTACCCTCTCACCCCCGCACCCAGTCACCCTCTCACCCTCTCACCCCCGCACCCTCTCACCCTCATACCCTCACACTCTTCCCTGCCGCCATGGTTAGCCTGCTCGAAAACCCCCTGCGCGTTGGCCTTCAGCACGATCGCATCCCTGAGCCCCAGATCCTCGTGATTTTTGGGGCTTCTGGCGATCTGACCCAGCGCAAGCTGGTGCCCGCCCTATATCAGATGAAGCGAGAGCGTCGCCTGCCCCCAGAACTCACCATCGTTGGGGTAGCCCGCCGCGACTGGAGCCACGAATTCTTTCGGGAGCACCTGCGAGAGGGGATCGAAGAATTTGGCGGGGGGCTGGGAAATCGGGCCGTTTGGGAGGATTTCGCTAAGGGCTTGTTTTACTGCTCTGGCAACATTGACCAGCCGGAGAGCTATCACCGCCTCAAGGCATTTTTGGCGGAATTGGATGAACAACGGGGCACCCGAGGCAATCGGGTGTTTTACCTATCGGTGGCTCCCCGCTTCTTTGGGGAAGCGACGGAACAACTGGGGGCGGCGGGGATGTTGACGGAGCCCAGCAAGCAGCGGCTGGTAATTGAAAAACCCTTTGGCAAGGACCTAGCCACGGCGCGGGTGTTGAACCGGGTGGTGCAAAACGTCTGCAAAGAAGAGCAGATCTACCGCATTGACCACTACCTGGGCAAAGAAACCGTCCAGAACCTGATGGTGTTTCGCTTTGCCAACGCCATCTTTGAACCCCTGTGGAATCGCCAGTTTGTGGATCACGTCCAAATCACCGTGTCAGAAACGGTGGGCCTAGAGGGGCGGGCGGGCTACTACGAAACCTCCGGTGCCCTGCGGGACATGGTGCAAAACCACCTGATGCAGCTCTTTTCCCTAACGGCTATGGAGGCCCCCAATTCCCTGGATGCCGACAGCATCCGCAGCGAAAAGGTGAAGGTGCTGCAAGCCACCCACCTGGCAGATTTAGAGGATCTCTCCGCCTGCGCCACCCGTGGCCAATATGCCCCCGGTTGGATGAAGGGCAATGAGGTCCCTGGCTATCGCAGTGAGGAAGGGGCCAGTGATGACTCCACCACCCCCACCTACGCTGCCCTTAAGCTGGTGGTGGACAACTGGCGGTGGAAGGGGGTGCCCTTCTACCTACGGACAGGCAAGCGGATGCCGAAGAAAGTGTCGGAAATTTCCATCCACTTCAAAGAGGTGCCGTTCATGATGTTCCAGTCGGCGGCGAAGCAGTTGAACCACAACGTCCTCGCCCTGCGGATTCAGCCGAATGAGGGCATTTCCATGCGGTTTGAGGTGAAGGCACCAGGAAATTCCCTGCGGACGCGATCGGTGGATATGGACTTCCGCTATGATGCCGCCTTTGGCAAACCCAGCACCGAAGCCTACGGTCGCCTCCTGGTGGACTGCATGTTGGGAGACCAAACCCTGTTCACGCGCGGGGATGAGGTGGAAGCCTCTTGGCGACTGCTGACCCCAGTGCTGGAGGTGTGGGACGCCCCGGCTCCCCCCGATGCCATCCCCCTCTACGAAGCGGGCACCTGGGGGCCAGTGGAGGCGGAGCTACTGCTGAACCGCGATTGCCGCCGCTGGCGACGCCTGTAGGTTGAATTCAGAAGCCAGAATTCGGAAGTCAGAATTCGGAAGTCAGAATTCAGAAGCCAGAATTCAGAAGTCAAAACACCTAACCGTCCCC
>JAQCHG010000379.1 GCA_027619675.1 Cyanobacteriota bacterium | reverse complement strand
CCAAGCCCCCCCCCGAGGAGCGGGCGCGGGTGCCCCACCATCTGATTAATGGCTATCCCCCCCCCGCCACCCTGACGGTGGCGGCATACCAGGCCCAAGCCCAGGCCCTGATTGCCCAGGCCCACCAGACCCGCGCCTGGGTGCCGTGGCTGGTGGGGGGTACCGGCCTCTATATTGATGCGGTGGTAAAGGGATTGCAGATTCCCCCTGTGGCTCCCCAACCCGCCCTGCGGGCGCAGTTGCAGCGGTTGGGCCTGCCCCACTGCTATGCCTTACTGGCTCACATGGACGCGATCGCCGCCCAACGCATCCACCCCCATGACCCGGTGCGCACCGTGCGTGCCCTAGAGGTGGCCTATGTCACCGGTCGCCCCCTGTCCCAACAGCAGGGACAACATCCCCCCAGCTACCCCATCTTTTATATGGGGCTCGATTGTGAAGGGGATAGCCTTCAGCGCCGCATCGAAGCCCGCACCGCCGCCATGTTTGACCAGGGGTTAGTGGCGGAGGTGGAAACCTTGGCCCACCACTATGGGACGGATCTGCCCCTGCTCAAAACCCTGGGCTATGGGGAAGTGCTGGGCTATCTAGCCGGAGACTACCCTTTAGCCACGGCCCAAGCCCTCGTGGTCAAACACACCCGCCAGTTTGCCAAGCGCCAACGCACCTGGTTCCGCAAATCCAACCTCCACTGGTTTGACGCCGATGCCCCGGGTTTGCTGGATCAAGTCTGGGGGGCGATCGCCCAGTTCATCGACGACCTTCCCCGGACTGGATGACCCGGACTGGATGATATGAAGTCCTGCTCATCCCCCACAATGCCGTGGAAACCTTGGCCCACCGCTATGGGACGGAGCTGCTCCTGCTAAAAATCCTGAGCTATGGGAGCTTCCAAAGGGAGTCTCGAACGCGAACCGTACCCGGTTCCGCGTCTACAGCGTCCCTTCGCTGTCCTGAACCCCCTGCACAATCCGGGACAACTCGCTTTTCTCATCCACCGACGTGCGGGTGGGGGAACCACTAATAATGCGCTCCAGATTGCGGAAGGAATCCTTAATGTCGGGGCCACCATCGGTGATGGTATATTCCCGAATCCCCTTGTCGTGCCATGATCCCCGCATTTTGAACACGTTGATGGCGCGGGACATTTCCCCCCGCACCTCCACATATTGCAGCATCAAAATGGTGTCGGTAATGGTGGAAATGTGGGATTCCGTAATGGAATGCAGCCCCATAAATTGCTCAGTGGTGTTGGTGAAGAAACCGGTAATTTCCTCCTGTTTGGCATAGCCCGTCACCCCAATTACAAACTGTCGGAAGGAGTTATTACTAACCCCGCGATCGAGGGCAGACAGGGAGTCAATGGCAATGCGCGAAGGCTTGAATTGGGAAATTTCCGATTTAATAATTTGCAGATGATCCTCTAAGCCCGCCGACTCCGGATAGGCGCACATGATTTTCAGCAGACCCTTTTCCTCCAGGTCTTCAAAGTCGATGCCCCAGGAGGTGGCGTTGCGCAACAGTTGGGCGCGGGATTCTTCATAGGCAAACAGCATGGCCCGTTCCCCACTGGCGCAGCCGTTTTCCAAAAACTTGCTGACCAGGAGGGTTTTGCCCGTGCCCGTGGCCCCCGTGGCAAGGATGATGGAATCTCGGAAAAAACCGCCGCCACACATTTCGTCCAGGGTTTGCACCCCCGACGACACCCGCACATTGGAAGATCGTTGGGTAAGGCGCATAGCCCCCAGGGGAAAGATATTGATCCCCTCGTTGGTAATGGTGAAGGGATATTCCCCCTTCATGTGGGTGGTGCCCCGCAGCTTCAGGATTTCCACCGTGCGCCGTCGCCGTTCCCCCTCTAGGGCATTGCGGACAATGACCACATTGTCGGAAACGAATTCCTCGACGCCGTAGCGGGCGACGGGGCCATATTCATCCACCCGTTCTGTGGTCATGAGGGTGGTGACCTTCATCAGTTTCAACCGAGCCGAGAGGCGAAAAATCTCCCGCCGCACCACCGAGGCCGCATCATACTGCTGGAAGACGGCGGTGACGGAATCAATGGAAACCCGCTGCGCTTTGTACTTGCGAATGGCGTATTGAATGCGCTCAATTAGGGCCGACAAATCAAAGTTGCCAACCACATCTTGACCTTCCGGATCGGGGGATGCATCTAAGATAAAAAGCTTGCCCTCATCCACCAGTCGCTGTAGATCCCAGCCAAAGCTACAGGCATTTTTGACGATGTCGTCGGGGGATTCTTCAAAGGTGACAAAAACGCCGGGTTCGTCAAAATGGATAATGCCGTTATAGAGAAATTGAACGGCCATCAGGGTTTTGCCGGTACCGGAGGTGCCGCTGACTAAGGTGGTCCGCCCCACGGGTAACCCCCCGTGGCTAATGTCGTCGAACCCCTCAATCATGGTGCGAATTTTGGCCACCCCTGTTTGGGACAGAGTATTGGGGATGTCGCTTTGGGCAGAGGAAGTCATAAAAACTTAAACAGGGAATGGATATAAAGTCATTGAAAACGGTAGATCAAAGGCGTGTTAAGCCCAGGCAAGATGACGGATTGAAGCTAAGGGTGAACCTTGTTACGCCTCGTCTTCACGTAGCTCTTCATAGAGCAGGTCTAAGCCAATGAGAACGCGTTCGCGATCGGATAAATCCCCAATAATTTTACGGACTGGCGGGGGCAAGATTTTGGCCAGGGTGGGGGTGGCTAGAATCTTATCTTCCTCAGCTAATTGAGGATTTTTTAGCACGTCAATAACTTTCAGAGCGTAAACTCCCTGAAATTCCTGTTCGAGAATTTGGTTGAGGGTTTTTAAGGCCCGCACCGAGTTGGGGGTGTTGCCCGCAACGTAGAGCTTGAGGATATAGGTCTTTTTCAGAGCGCTCATGGAGGTCAACCAAGGGAACAGGAGCGAGATCAGCGTAGCAGCTTACCACGGCATGGGGCGGAGTACAGCCGGGATGCTTACATCTCTCGGGGGATCGAGCGACGATACATTTCACAGAGGTGGGCAATCACGTCGATCAAGGTAAGGCGGTAGTCGAGGAGGATCTCTTCGCTGCGGCCTTCTAGCTTGAGTTGTTTGGAGAAGTCATCCATCAAATCCATGTGAATTTCGACAATTTGGGACACGGAGACATCGGCGAAGAAGGCCACATTGACGAAGTCATCGATGCGCTGGTTCAAGGAAGCCTGTTTGCTGAAGTAGCTCAGCACGATCGCCCGATAGTCAGTTTTGAGCTTGTCGAGCACCTCCACCCGCTCTTGGGTCGGCAGGTTCCGCAGAAAGTTTTGGGCGTTACGTTTGTAGTAAACCCCGAGATACCCTAGGCGCTCCCGGAGTTTTTCGGTCAACCGCTGCTGTTGCAGGCTGAGCAGAAAGTGGCGGGTGTCCTCTGTGGAAGAGGGCGGCAACTGCTGGGGGGGCTGGTGGTGGGGAATTTGGAGAAACTGGTCGATGGCTTGGTGAATGTATTGCTCTAGCAAGGCCAGGTTGCTTTGGGGTAGGCAGGCGATCGCGGTGTGGTACGAGGCCG
>JAQCHG010000378.1 GCA_027619675.1 Cyanobacteriota bacterium | reverse complement strand
GCACCCGACCGTCGTCCCAGGGGAGGCAGCGGTGACCGGGACGGAAACCGACAGCGCGGCACCTCCAACCCTTACTGCTGGACCGGAGCGCGATCGCTGGCACACCCAACGGACCCAAGCCGCTTGGCTGGGGGTCGTTGCTGGCTGGTTGGCGGTGGGGGTGGGCATCACCACTGCGCCAGCGGCACTGATCACCCTCAGCGTTGTTGCCCTGGGGACAGGGCTGATCAGCCGCCGCCTACCCTATCGCGGGGTGACGGTCCTGGCGGTGGGCTGGGCGGTGGCGGGTAGTTTGGTGGCGCTGTGGACCTATGGCCCAAGCGAATTGGCGGATTGGACTGGGTTGGCGGTGGTGGTGTGGGGCCTGTGGCTGCTGCGGGCGGGGCTCCAGCGGGGCAGCCATCCCCTCTGGGCCTGCTATCGCGATAGCGTCAACGGCTGGGGCATCGCCATCGCCGCTGCGCTACTGACAGGAGCGACGGGGGTGCTGCTGTGGCAACTCTTGGGGGGTGAGCCCCTGTCCCCCAGCGGGAACTTGACCACGGCCTTGGGGCTGACGGTGGCGGCGATCGCCTTTCGCCTCTGGCAGGCCCCCCCCAACCTGGGCTATCTGGCCCTGGCCTGGGGGGGCGAACTGCTGCTGTTGCAGGGGTGGTGGACCGCTGGGGTATCTGCCACCTGGCTGCTGTGGGGCCACAGTACCCTGGCCCTAGGCACCCAGCTTTTGGGGGATGGGGTTGCCTGGGTCTGGCGGGGGCGGCGATCGCCGATGCGGAAATTTAGCTGGGCGGCCATTCCCCTCGGCTTTGGCACCCTGGCCTTGGCCCAAGCCCATCTCGTCCCCTTCACCCAGACGAGGGGGCTCTACACCGGGCTGGTGGGGCTGGTGGGTATTGGCATTGGCCGCCGCCACCGTCGCCTAGGGTTGTTTACCTACGGCGGTGCGGGGCTATTGAGTTTAGGGGCCTATGAACTGTTGGGCTATTACCTAGCCCAGCAGAGCGGCGGCGAACTGGGGGATGGCATTACCCTGCTGGCGCTATTGGCCACCGCGATCGCCTTCGCCATGATCCTCAGCCAACGGTGGCTGCAAGGGTGGTGGCGATGGTCGCCCTCCCGCCTCCAGACCTGGGGGCACCTGCATTGGGGGTTGGCGGTGCTGCAAGCCTTCAGCGCCGTGTTGGCAGGGGTGAGCCCCACCGGGCGTTGGCTGTGGATAGGCCAAGGGATCCTATTGGCGGGCTACGCCCTCTGGCAGGGACGGCGGCGCGGGGCCTGGGTTTACGGGGGGCTGGTCCTGGGGCTGCTGACGGTGTTCTATGCCCTGCCGGAAGCGGTGGTGATGGACTGGGCCGGGGCGATCGCGGCGGCTCTGGCCGTGACCTGGCGTTGGCTCCCCTGGCGGCGCTGGGGCTGGTCGGTGATCCCCTGGCGGCGATCGGCCTGGGTGATGCCAGGGGCGATCGCCTGGTTGGGTTTTGGGACTGCCCAACCCGCCAGTACCCTGCTCGTGGCCGCCGCCTACGGCTGGCTGGCCCTGCAAGAGCAACGCCTGCGCCTGAGCTACCTGGGGGTGGGGTTGGCCACCGTTGCCCTGATTCAACTGGTGGACCCCTGGATTGGGGAGCGGCTGTGGCTGCCCATGGCCATCATCAGCGCGGCGGTTCTATACGTGGCCCAGGTGGACCCGGCCCTGCGGGTGCCCGATCGCCGTCACCAACGCCATTGGCTACGGCTGCTGGCGGTGGGGCTGCTCTGCCTCACCGCCTTGATTGAAGCGGGCAATCAACTGGGGCCTGCCCTGTTGGTGGCCCTCCTGGGTTTAGGCTTCAGCGGGTTAGGGCTGTGGCTGCGGGTGCGGGCCTATCTCTACCTGGGCACCCTCACCTTTGCCCTAGCGGTGGTGAATGTGCTCTGGACCTTCATTAGTCAGCAGGCAATTTTGCTTTGGGCTTTGGGCATTGTGGTGGGGCTGGGGCTGATTTGGCTGGCGGCTACCTTTGAATCGCGCCGCAACCAGGCCAATGCCCTGATGGATGACTGGATCACCCAGCTCGATGCTTGGGAGTAGGGAAGGAGGCACGGCGTGAAATTGGCCCTGTTGGCGATCGCGGCAATCCTAGTGGCCATAGCTGGGGTAGAAGTGGCCCTACGGCTGCTGTTTGGGTTTGGCAACCCGCCGCTGTACGTGGCGGATGACACCATCGGCTATCGCCTCGCCCCCAATCAGCAGGTGCGCCGCTTTGGCAACCGCATCGCCATCAACCGCTACTCCATGCGGGGGCCAGCGATCGCGCCCACGCCCGCGCCCCAGACCCTACGGATTTTGCTGCTGGGGGATTCCATTGCCAATGGGGGCTGGTGGACGGACCAAGCCGCCACCCTCTCGGCCCGTTTGGAAACCGCTCTGGCCCCCTTGCCGGAGGTCGGCGGGCAAACCCCAGAGGTGCTGAATGCCTCTGCCAATTCCTGGAGCCCCCGCAATGAGTTGGCCTATTTGGAAAAATACGGCACCTTTGGCAGTTGGGGGGTGGTGCTGTTGATCAACACCGACGATTTATTCGGCACTGCCCCGACTGGGATTCCGGTGGGGCGCGATCGCAACTATCCCGCCCAAAAACCGCTCCTGGCGTTGCAGGAAGTGCTGGCCCGCTTTCGGAAACAACCCCCCATCCCAGAACTGCAAGCCATTCACCAAGAAGGGGGCGATCGTGTCGGCATTATCCTCGACGCTATCCGCCGCATTCAGGCCATTACGGTGGCGGCGGATGGCCACCTGATTCTCGCCATGACCCCCCTACTGCGGGAGGTGGAACCCCCTGGCCCCCGTGATTATGAAATCGTTGCCCGCCAACGGTTAACCGCATTCGCAGCGGCGGAAGCCATTCCCTACATTGACTTCCTCCCCCAGTTTCAACAGGTGGAAAATCCCCAAGCCCTCTACCGCGATCACATCCATCTGAATGGTGAGGGCTATAGTTTGGTTACGACAGAAATCACAGCCCAAATCCAGGCTCGTCTAGCCCCACCTGCAACCCCTTGACAGCCATGAAAACTCCAGCCACTTCTCAGGGTTACGGTAATCGCCCTTTAATAGTTTTAGTGCCACTGGAAGGTTCTCTCTGCTGAAGAGTGGTTCGGTGGGCAGTGCCCACCCTACGACTGCCTTAACTCAAGATATTTCGCCGAGCCGCATAACAACCGCGCTGCACCGGAACATATCAAAATGGCTGGTTGAGTTGCAAGGGTTGCCTGCGTCCGGTGAGCGCGACCGTTAGACCGCGAGATCATCTGTTGTGGTATGGCATGAAAATACCTATAGATTTCGCCACCACAATCGCTGCAAGTTTACGATTTTAAGATAGACGGGATCGAAACTATATCAATAGGGGCTAATCTCAAAGCAGCGATTCTACCGAACAAGGCTGCTCGGTTATTACTTATTAGGGAAAGTAGTTTTTCTGAACTATGATGTTTAATTTAAGAATATGCGTATGTTGCTTTGGAGCACTAAATGACAACACTAAAATACTTTACTGAATTTGGTCTTAATGCAT
>JAQCHG010000377.1 GCA_027619675.1 Cyanobacteriota bacterium | reverse complement strand
CAACCAGGCCGCCTTTCACTTGAGCGAACGGGGCTTTGCCCTACTGCAACAGGCGTATCCCGATACCGACTGGGCAGAGGTGTTTGGTTATCCCCACGATCATCTCCAGCAGGCGATCGCCGCCCTCCATGAACAGCTTGGCTGCAACTTTGTCGATGATCTCCTCGCCACCATGGGAGATCGCCTACCGACTCTGGACAATGCCGCCGCTGGCCACTACCTATATCACCTGCTGACGGGGGTAGAGGCCGCTACGGGCATTGCCCTCTATCCTTTTTTGGTAGAGCGCTTTAATGTGCCAGGGCAGGCACGGTTGGAATGGTTGCTGCGTCAGCCCCTAGCCGACACCCGAGAGGTAAGTTGGATTCAAGATCTGGTGCTGGCGGCGGGGGGAACCTCGGCGGATTGCCAAGTGCTAGGGGATCAAGTGGTGCTAACGGCATCTGGTTGGCATCTGATCCATCAGGTCTGGCAGGGAGAATGGGATTTGGTTCCCGTGGCGATCGCCCCCGAAACACTGTCCCCGGCCCACAGTTCCCGCCCCCTCTAACGTTGGCCACGCCAGAGAGCGGGGTTCGTGGCCATTGTCCTGACACGTTCCAAAGCCCTTGGAGGTCAGGCGGAGGAGGCTGCATTTGCTAGGGTATAGCCTGTCGCTAGGGGAAAAGCCGCCGTGTTGAAACAAGCCTATGGAGCGGTTTCGGGGTGGAGCCAAAAGCCCCAGGGCTCCCATCTGTTGTTTTGGTATGCCTTGGCGGAGTCCTGCATCATTCCCCTGCCGGCAGATCCGCTGCTGATTACCCTCTGTGCTGGGGCACCCCAGCGATCGCTGCGGTTTGGCCTAATCTGTGGGGCGGGCTCGGTGCTGGGGGGCCTATTGGGCTACGGCATTGGCCATTACGCCTTTGACAGCGTAGGTCAACATATTTTGAGTCTGTATGACCCCGATCTCCACACCTTTGCCCACGTGGAGGGCATTTACCAACGGTGGGGCTTTTGGGGGGTGTTGATGGCGGCAGTGACCCCCATTCCCTACAAAGTCTTTACCTTGGCCTCGGGGGTGTTTGATTTCAACCTGGGGCAGTTTTTGCTGGCGTCGGTGATTGGCCGCAATCTTCGGTTTGTAGGGGTCGCAGCATTGATGGCCCTGGGGGGCGATCGCATGCGGCAATGGCACGACAACGCGGGGGCCGCCTTTTTTGGGGGTGGCCTGGTGCTGGCGGCCTTGAGCCTGTATTGCCTGACCTTTCTCTAACGTCAGTGCGGGATCATGCTCCGGGCAGTAAGCCGTCCCCATTCCATCCCAGAAACGGGGGCGGCCATGGTTCCCCAGCCAAGTTTTCACCCTGGATGGATGACGCCCCCTAGGTCACCCGTTCTAGCCCCCGCCTCTAGCCACCGATGTCTAGGGGCGGTGATGGTCAGGGCATCCTTAGCCCTGATAATGGAAACACTGTGTTCGCTGGGAGAGTCCCCGCCATGGCACAATTGTCGGCGGAATTAGAGCAGTTTTTCTTTGCCCCCGACCGGGGTGCCCAGGTGACCTTGGCGGATATTTTGACCCTGGCGGGGGAGCGCACCTTTGGGTTTCTGTTTGTGCTGTTGTCGCTGCCCTCGGCCCTGCCCATCCCTGCCCCTGGATATTCCATTCCCTTTGGAGTGGTGATGTTTTTGCTGGCGGTGCAGTTGGTGCTGGGACGGCAGCGCCCTTGGTTACCCCAGGGCTGGCAAAAGAAAGGGTTTGACCTCAAGAAGGTACAAACGGTGGTGAAGGCGGGGGTACCGTGGCTGCGGCGGATTGAACTGCTGTCTCGTCCCCGGTTGTCCTATGTGTGCACGACACCGACGGGGCGGGTGGTGATGGGGGTGGCGATCGCCCTGATGGCCATTTCCATGATGATCCCCATTCCCGGCACCAATACCCTACCTGCGATCGGCATTTTCATTGTCGGCTTCGGGCTGCTGGATGATGATGGCTTGATTAGCCTGATGGGGCTAACGGTCTGTGTGCTGGCGGGCACCCTCTCGGGGCTGGTTATCTTTGGCGGGGTAGAAGGCACGAAGTTTTTGATGAACCAACTGGGCCGCCTCTTGGGTATCGGTCAATAGTCAGGCGTCAGGGGTTCAGGGGTGCGAGATCCCGTTACGGTCTCCGCAATCTCGCAACATTCCTTCTCATAGGGACGGCAGATCTTCAAGTATTTCTAAGCTCCACCAGTAATCAACAAAATCAATCCTTAAGATAGAGTCAAGTCAGTCTTTGACCTGCCCACTTGTACGCGGGAGGCCGCTATGGATAGAACCCTGCTAGGACTTGTCGTACTGAGTTTGATGTTGGTGGTCCTCTTCGCTCCCTATGCGACCATGACCCTGGGAACTATCGTGCTCTTCTCTGCGATCGCCACCCGAGGGGTATGGGCAGTGCTGCAATCCCTGTCCCCTGTCCCCCAACCCCAGCCCCAGCGCGTGATGGATTAGCCAGGGTTCCGCTGGCCGCAAGCTTCGACAACCCCCCTGAGAACACTCAAAACCAAAGGACCGCCCATTGGACGGTCCTTTTTCTTGGGCCGGGTTGTTGATGTCCTGATGCTGGCCGCTGGACCCACTCAGGGGAGGACGTCTTAACCCCATTCAAAGATGGCGGCTCCCCAGGTCAACCCTGCCCCAAAGCCAGAGGAGGCAATTACATCGCCGGGTTTGATATGTCCGGCCCGCACCGCTTCATCTAGGGCTAGGGGAATGGACGCGGCGGAAGTGTTGCCATGGCGAGCCATGTTGCTAATCACCCGCCCATGGGGCACACCGAGGCGATCGGCCACCGCATCCAAAATCCGTTGGTTGGCTTGGTGCAGCAGCAGCCAATCCACATCCTGGGCGGTGAGGCCCGCGTGGAAGAGGGCCTTCTCAATCACTTCTGGCACCCGTTTTACCGCAAAGCGATAGACTTCCTTGCCGTTCATGGTGATGGGCTGGAAGGTGCCCTGCTGGGTGGTGGTGTCATCCACCAAGGGGGTGTCGGTGGCTCCATAGGCCAGGGTGAGGCAACCGTTGAGGTTGCCGTCGCTGTGCATTTCAAAGCCCAAGAGGCGATCGCGATCGGCAGCCTTCAGCACCACCGCCCCAGCCCCGTCGCCAAACAGCACACAGGTGCGGCGATCGGTCCAATCGACCCAGCGGGACAGCACATCGGCCCCAATCACCAACACGGTTTGGTAAACCCCCGTGCGCATAAATTGAGCCGCAGTGACCAAGGCAAACACGAACCCAGAACAGGCAGCCGTGAGGTCAAACGCCACCGCCCGCGTCGCCCCCAACTGGGCCTGCACCTGGGCAGCACTGCCAAACAGATCATCCGGGGTGGAGGTGGCCAGGATAATCAAATCCACCTCGGCGGCATCTGTTGCAGCCATGGCCAGGGCCGACTGCCCCGCCGCTGCGGCCAAACTGCTGAGGGACTCTGGCCCCTGCACCAAGTAACGCTGTTGAATCCCCGTGCGGGTGGTAATCCATTCGTCGGAGGTATCCACCACCCGACTCAAGTCGGCATTACTTAACAGGGTTGACGGGCG
>JAQCHG010000376.1 GCA_027619675.1 Cyanobacteriota bacterium | reverse complement strand
CGGCTGGGATTTTTTTCCCATCCCAGCCCATAATGGGGACGATGTTTGGAGCGATCGCAGCGCCATGGCAAGAACCCCCAGCGAATATGTCGTCCACATGCTTTTCGATGGCGGCCATCGGGAAGAGGTGCGCTTCCACACCATCCAAGAATTTCAAAAGTGGTACAGCGGCGAGTTTGTGCCCAAGTCCACTTCCGATGAGTTCATCAGCGTCCCCGTCCCCAAAATTAATCCGGGGGAGTATATGGTGATTCGCCCCTCCCGGCTGCTGGCGATTCGGGTGGAGCCTATCTTTAGCTCCAGCGTCGAACGCTACTGATGGCGGGCGATCGCTCTTGGGGGCGGCTTGTCAACCATCGCCCCCTGGGCCAAGGGTTTCCCCCGCTCCGCCTAGGGCTCCGCTGCGTCCTGACAGGGATGATGGGATTAGCCTTGGCCCTCGGGAGCGGTTCCCCGGTCCGCCTGGGTCAGGGGGCTGCTGCTCGGGCCGTGGCCCCAGCCCACTCCCCCCGGTCCCTGATGGATCTTGGGGTCAGTCTGGCGTCGTCGGCCCAGCCTGAGGTTAGCCCCCAGGGTCGGCAACTGCCCCTGGTGCCTGTCACCCCTTGGCCATCGGCCCCGGCCCTGGGCTGGGATGAGAGCCTCTGGGCCAATCGTCAGCCCCTGATCACCGCCCTAGACCATAGCCTCGACTATCTACAGACACCCGCTGCGGTGGCGGCCTACGCCGACTATCCAGCCCCCTTTAGCCGCGATCGCGTCCGCCAAAGTCTGCTCCGGTTTCGCGCTCTGCTGCTGGTGAGTCAATCCCCAGAAGCCTTTCACCAAGCGGTGCAGCGGGAGTTTCTGCTGTACCAGGCCACGGGTAATGATGGGGCGGGTTCGGTCCATTTCACGGGCTACTTTGAGCCTTTGTTCCAGGCCAGCCGTACCCCCAACGCCACCTACCGCTACCCCCTCTACCGCCGTCCCCCCGATTTAGACCGTTGGTCGCTTCCCCACCCCAGTCGGGTCGCCTTGGAGGGGGCCGATGGGTTGCAGGGCAGCCAGGGACCGTTGGCGGGGTTGGAACTGGTGTGGCTGCGCGATCGCCTCGAAGCCTTTTTGGTGCAGGTTCAGGGCTCTGCCCGACTGCAACTCACCGACGGCAGCTTTCTATCGGTGGGCTACGCGGGCCGTACGGAATATCCCTACACCAGCATTGGCCGAGAGTTGATCAACGATGGCATCATTGCCGCCGAAGACCTCACCCTAGATCGCCTGCTGGCCTACTTTGAGGCCCATCCCGAGGCGTTGAGCCGTTACATCCCCCGCAACGATCGCTTCATCTTCTTTCAACCCACCGACGGTGGTCCCCCCTTGGGTAGCCTCTCGGTGCCCGTCACCGCTGGTCGCTCCATCGCCACGGATAAATCCCTCATGCCGCCGGGGGCACTGGCCCTGATCACCTTGGATTGGCCAGAACCGGACCCGAGCGAACCCAGGGTCTGGCGGCAACGGGCGATCGCCCGCTACATGCTCGACCAAGACACCGGGGGAGCCATTCGCGGCCCCGGTCGTGTAGACATCTTTGTAGGCAGTGGCGCGGCGGCTGGGGCACAGGCGGGGCAGATCAATACCGACGGTGCCCTCTATTACTTGTTGCTGCGCCCCTGAGATGTCCCTGGTCTACGGCGGTTCCAGCGATCCCCGATTCCCTCCTCGACCGCAGGTGCTATGTTAGATGGGATCGCCGCCGGACTGGTTGGGGCGATCGCCCCCCAGACTAGTTTTGATGGGTTGGGCCATGGCCCAGCCAACCACCGTCCCCGCAGGCGGCGATGATTGTCAGTATTGACCCCTGAATCTATGCCCGCCCCCGACCTCTCGATGCATCGCGACGCATGTGCCCTCAGCCAGGGCTAGTGCTGCCGAATCGCCGTAGAGTCTATGGACGCGCCCTTTGAAATTACGCTACAGATTGTCCTGGCGGTTCTGGCTGGCATTACAGCCCAGGTCGTGGGCGAGTACCTGAAAGTTCCCAGCATCATCTTTCTGTTGATTTTTGGCATTGGCCTCGGTCCCGACGGCCTCGCCTGGCTTGCGCCCCAGTCCCTGGGGGTGGGGTTAGAAGTGCTGGTGTCTCTCAGCGTTGCCATCATTTTGTTTGAAGGAGGCCTCAGCCTAGAACTCAAGGAACTGGGCCAAGTCTCCGACAGTTTGCGCAACCTGGTCACCACCGGGGTCTTCATCACCCTGCTGGGGGGGGGCATGGCCGCCCACTGGCTGGGGGAATTCCCCTGGTCCCTGGCCTTCCTCTATGCCTCCTTGGTGGTGGTGACGGGACCCACCGTCATCAACCCCCTGCTGCGCCAGGTGAAGGTCGATCGCAAAGTCGCCACCATCCTCGAAGGGGAAGGGGTGCTGATTGATCCCGTGGGCGCAATTCTGGCGGTGGTGGTGCTAGACATCATTCTCAGTGGCGACACCGGGCCACTATACATCCTCAGCGGCTTGGCGGTGCGCCTGGGTATTGGTGCCCTCATCGGGGGTGTTGGCGGTGCAGTGCTGGGCTTTTTCCTCAAGCGCGCCACGTTTCTGTCAGAAGAACTGCGTAATCTGGTGGTGCTGGCGGGGCTGTGGGGGCTGTGGGGCCTAGCCCAAATCGTCCGCAGCGAATCGGGCCTAATGACGGTGGTGATTGCCGGACTGGTGGTGCGGGCCTTGTCAGTCCCCGACGAACGGTTGCTGCGGCGGTTTAAGGGACAACTCACCATCCTGGCGGTGTCGGTGTTGTTTATTTTGTTGGCGGCGGACCTGTCCATTGCCAGTGTGTTTGCCCTAGGACGTGGTGCTCTGCTGACGGTGCTGGTCCTGATGGTGGGGGTGCGCCCCCTAAATGTGCTGCTCTGCACTGCCTCCAGTGATTTGAACTGGCGACAAAAGCTGTTCCTCAGTTGGGTGGCCCCGCGCGGCATTGTGTCAGCCTCGGTGGCGTCCCTGTTTGCCATCCTATTGACGGAACGGGGCATTAGCGGGGGGGATGCCATTAAGGCCCTGGTGTTTTTGACCATCATTTTGACGGTGATGACCCAGGGCCTCACGGCGGGGTTCGTGGCCCGTTTGTTGGGCATCACTAACCGCCGCGAGGGCAATGGGGTCGTGATTGTGGGCTGTAACCCCCTCAGCCTGCTCATTGCCCGCCTCTTTAAGGAAGAGGGGGAATCGGTGGTGCTGATTGACACCAACCCCGATGCCTGCCGTCAGGCGGAGGCGGAAAACCTGCCCGTTCTGGTGGAAAGCGCCCTGGACAACGATGTTCTCGAAAAGGCGGGGCTCTCGGCGGCGGGTACGTTTGTGGCTATGACCAACAACGGGGAGGTGAATGCGGTCATTGCCCAGCAGGCCCAAACGGAGTTTCAGCCCCCTCGGGTGATGGCCATTTTTCCAGAAACGGACATGGCGGAACTCTCCGCCAGCAAGAAAAATGCCGTCATGCAAAAGGCATCTAACCAAAAGCTGCCCATCCCCACGATCGCGTGTTTCGGACAGAGGAGCCCCTTCAATGAAGGCACGGTGCGCCTTGGGGAAACC
>JAQCHG010000375.1 GCA_027619675.1 Cyanobacteriota bacterium | reverse complement strand
AACGGTGTATGGGTGGGTTCTAGCACCGGGGGTAAGCCCGTGATTTCCCGCTCATATTCCGCCGTGCGCCGGAGCATCGCCATCAGTTCCACCCGCGTCACTTGGGCCGCTGGGCGGAAAGTGCCCACCTGATCCCCAGCCACAATTCCGGCACTGGCAGCAAAGTTGATCTTGGCCGCGCTCCAGCGGGTGGTGGGTACATCGGGGAAGACCCGTGTGGCGGTTTGGGTTGGCACCGTCACACCGGGATATTTTTCGGCCAGGGCTTCCACAATCATGGAGACCGCCTGCTCGCGGGTCACACCACTCCGGGGCCGGAAGAGGCCATCGTCAAATCCAGCGATAAAACCAATTTCCACGGCTCGGGCAATGTCGCTGGCGTACACATCTCCGCGAATATCAGCAAAAGGTAGATCCGTGGGCGGTGTGGTTGGCGGCGTGGTCGGCGGGGTTGTAGGGGGATCCACCACCACTGGACCTTCCTGGGCCAAGAGTTGGGCCAAGGTGAGGTCATGGGTGAAGTAGTTATGGCCTAGCACCTGCCCTTCAAAGGTGCGCTTGGTCAAACGCCACCCTGGATTCAGCACAATCTCGGTAAACCCAGTGCTGCTAATGCCGCCCGTGCGACCAATTTCAAGCCGTTGACCGCCGCCGGAGGGCACCCCTAGCAACAACAGTTCGTCACCGCTTTGGCGAATTTGCAAGCGATAGCGGATGCCCAAATCCTCATTGCCTACGCGGATGGAATAGCCGTTAGTATCCCCAGCCCGGCTGCAAATGCCGCTGAAGTCAAAGGTGGTCCAGAGGGGATTCACTTCACCGGGGTTAGACCCGACGATTTCAAAGCAGGGCCGTTGGTCGCTCACCTGCTCAATGACATAGAGGCGGTGGGGAATCAGGGCACTGCCAGGGGCAGATACCGCCAAAATGCGGCTTTGATCGATTTCACGAGCGCCATAGGTCTGGGCCAAGGCTCCGTCAAAACTACCAAACACCCCGAGGGTCGCTGCGGCCAAGGCCGCTAGGTTTAGCTTTATCGCAGATTTCATGGTGTATCCGTAGAGCATTTATAGGGGAGGGAGACGATGGCCATTGAGGAGGGGTGCCCCTATCCCCTACTTGCAGGGACACCTTTTGAACTGTCTGTCCCCGAGGGGTGTCCGAGTCTGGCTATGACCTGGGTTGGGGATGACGGCGGTACAGCACGGGCCACCCCTGGATTGGGGGGGATCGCAGACAGTGACCGGACCATCGACTTCCTATTGGACCCCATGGATTTAGGGTTAGGCGCTTTCTTTTAAAAAAATACAGGCCCAAGCGGTCTTCAGCCCCGCCTCTGGCCACGGTTGCGGCGGTGGGGAGTGGTTTGACAGTATGGGGCAGGCATGGGGCACCCTACCCTGGGGAAATCCATTGACCCCGTGGATGGTCGTGCAGTGTTTTTGTGAGGTCACCGATGGTTCAGCGCCAGATTTCCTTACCCCATCGGTTTTTGGGTGGGGGGATGGCTGTGGTGGGGGCACTGGTGGGGGCGATCGCCCCAGCCAATGCCAACGATGCCGTCCAGCAGTTGCTCAAAACCAATGCCTGTGTAGGATGCGACCTGGCAGAGACGGATCTGCGCCGTTACAACCTTTCTGGAGCCGACCTCAACGGGGCGGATCTGACGGGGGTGAATTTCTACCGCACCAACCTCAGCGGTGCGGACCTGAGCGGGACCAATCTGAACCATGCCTACCTGGCGGATGCCAACCTCCAGGGAGCCAACCTGAACTCGGCTAATTTAGACAACACCAATCTGATCCGCACAGACTTTACCGGGGCTTCGTTTTACGGCAGTCAATTTGGCGAAGCTTATTTAGAGGACACGTTGTTCGTGGGGGCTGACCTGCGCTACGCCGACCTCAGCCGGGTTGTCTTCACCAGCGCCAACTTTGGCGATGCCCTCCTCTGTGGAGCCCTGATTGACTTTGGCGATTACCGCTACCAGTGTGTGGAGTAGCGGAGGCTGAACAGTTCTGGCAATTATCCCCATCCTGTGGCGTCGTGGAGGTTGAAGGGCGCTCCTACAGGTTGGGGATAAATCTAAAGTCAGACCCAAAATTTTCTCCATTATTCAACTCCTGATCAACACTGGGGCTACAGTGAATCGCCCAGTGCTCACTCAGCGCTGCGATGGAGGATGAGGTGTTATGTCTGATTTTTTAGATTGTCTGCAACACAAGTACGCCTATGTGGCCATGGGGGAGTTTAAGCCGGGCTGCTTTCCCAAGGCACGACAATTGTTTGAACAAGCGGTCTCTACCTATGGGGACGGGTTTAAGGGGGCGTATCTACTGCAAGAGCCGGAGAGCGATCGCGGCATCGCCGTCATCTTTTGGGAAAATCCCGGTGATATGGACTCCCACCAGCACCCGGTGTATACCGAAGCCCTAAACAGCATTGCCCACCTCTTTGCCGCCCCGCCGACCACGGGGTTTTACGAAGTATGCAGTGAGCTGGGGCTACCCGGTCTGCCCTTGGTGCCCGGTGGGCTAGGCTAGGGGCTGTCTCCATTACTGTCAGATGATTCCTTGCTATGGCCAAACCCACCCAAGCCCACATGTCCCGCACGGTACCCCGCAACCAGTCGGAATTTTTCCGCCAGCGCACCCGCAGCCAGATGGAGTACTACATGGGAGCCAAGCTGATTGAGGTGGGGGTCAACCCAAAGCAGGCGATCTACCGCTGGCAAACGGAAACCAAGGGCAATAACGAGGTGTGGACCTACAGCGCCTACTGGGACGAGTCTCGGACCAAGCTGGAGGCGGAGGAAGCCGCTTCAGATGCGGGGGGTGAAGGGGGCGATCGCTAGGGATTTCAACCGTTTTGCCACCAACCGTCTAGCTTGGATTGCCCACAGCCCCCAGTACCGCATGGCGTCCAGTGGCCAACCGTTTCCTGGGACAGGGGCGTGGGAAGCTAGCTAGAGGAGTGGGGACTGTCGCCAAAGGTCCTCGTGACCCATAGATGGAAATCTAGCCCTGGGGTAAGAAGCCCACGGAGTTGGTACGCCAGGGGCGGGAAGCTCAAGGGGGGCAGATCGGGCACCCCAGGCTACGCCGGGGCCATTTCTCGGTACCCTGCTAGGAAGACGAAAAAGCGCAGAAGGCCCAGGGTGATGATCCCCTGGGATGCAGGAGTTAATCGTTGGCAAAAGTCCCTTCCTCCGGCCAGATACCTCGGGTAATCGCCATTTTGAATGGCAAGGGAGGGGTGGGTAAAACCACCACCGCCGTTAATTTGGCGGCCATTTTTGCGGAAACCGAATCGGTGTTGTTGGTCGATAGCGACCCCCAAGGGTCGGCCTCTTGGTGGGTGAGCCGCAGCGATCGCCCCATGACGTTTGATGTCACCCAAGAGACAGACGCCGCCCTGCTCGGCAAACTGAGACAAGTGGCGACCTATTCGGTGATTGTGGTGGACACGCCACCGGCTTTAAATTCCGACTCCCTGGCGGCGGTGATCCCCGTGGCGGATTACCTGCTGCTGCCTACCCCCCCCGCCCCCGAGGGATTTGGGGGCTTTGGGGCATACCATTAAA
>JAQCHG010000374.1 GCA_027619675.1 Cyanobacteriota bacterium | reverse complement strand
AGCCATCTGCCCCAAGGTAAGTCTCCTGAGATTCAAGACCTGCTAGAGGGGATGGTGGCGGCGCGGCTGCGGCAACTGCCCACCCCCCAAGTAACCACGGTGCTGGATGCCAGTGGGGCGGAACCCCTCGGGCCTCTGCAAGGAAATTTACGGGTGAGATCGCGATCGGTGATCCCCACCGGGGATCTGCCCCCTGATTGGCAGGACGGGGAGGGAATTCCCGGTACCCTGGCCAATCCCCCTTGGCCGGGGTTGCTGTTGCGGGCCAGTGGCGGCGATCGCGTCGCCCTAGAGAGCGACTGGGCGGGGTTCAGCGCGGGGTTGTTTACCTATGCCCTCACCCAGCAGATCTGGACTGCGGGCATATCGGCTTCCCAGGGAGCGGTCTTCCAGCGCATTAACCACACCATGGCCCGCTGGATTGGCCCCGGCAGTGACGCCCAAATGGTGGGCCAGTTAGCGCCCAAGTCCCGTAGCCGCTTCTATGGGGTCAGCCGCGATCGTCAGCCCCCGGCGGTGGCAGTCATTCAAGCTTTAGACCCTAACCACAACACCGCCCAGGTATGGCTGGGGGGCTTAATGCCCACGGTCCTGGGGCAAATGGCCATGGGATCACGGTTCCGGCCCATCGCCCCCCGTGGTACGGTGCCCCCCCCCAACAGTGATGTGGTGCTGCAATCGCGCCAGGGGCTGATGGCCACGGCCAAGCTCCAGGGCAACCACAGCCTCACCGTGGGTACCGGACTGGTGGAGGCTGTGCGTTTGATCCCCCGCCAGGTGGCCCTACAGGTGGCCCTCGACAACGCCCTTGAACGCATTGAGCGGGTGGACGCTACCAGTGCCCTGGCGGGGATTCCCTACGTGGCCACGGCCCTCGCGGGGGAACAGATGGCCGACTGTTTGTTTGGGCGGGTGCGCCCTGGCACTGCCCCTACCCTGACCGCTGCGGCCCCCGGCTTTGCCTGGAACCGCCAACCAGCGGCGGGGGAGAATTCTACCATGGCAAGCCAAGATCCGGCTCCGGTTACCCACTCTGGGTACGGCCTCTTTGCCCCGGACCATACCCTCATCCCCGGCACCACGACGGAGCAGGATGAAGCGGTAAAAACGGCGGTGGGTCGCCTGAGTGACCATTTACAGGGGCTATTGGCGACCAAGCTAATGCGCCTGACCCAAAATGCAGTGTCCTCAGAGTTGCCGGTGCGCTTCACCCTAGAGGCAGCAGATAAGGCCCCCCGCGTCCTGGCCCAGGCGGAGACGGCCCGAGCCCATGGCCGGGGCGGACCGGGGCTTGGGGGGACCGATACACCAGGGGACGCCACCGCCGAGACGCGCCGCCTACGGTTTCGGCTACTGAACCTCAGTCGGCAGCCCCTATACAGTTTTTTGGCCGCCTTTGATCAGCACGGGCGCTTTTCGGTCTATTGCCCCACCCTGGCGGATCCCCCCTTGCCGGATGAACCGCTGGACAGCTTGTTGATGGCGGCAAAATTGCCCCCGGACGGCCAGCGCCCCTTCCCTGAGGGTGAAGCGGGGTGGTTGTTCAAGCATCCCGCTGGCAGCTTAGAGGTGTTTGCCATCCTCAGTGTGGCCCCCTTTCGACACACCTGGGACACCCTGCGACGCCAGGGGGGGGTTCTCCAGGGCGATCGCTTGGTGAATATTCCCCAGCCCCTGCCCGTGGCCCAAGCACTGCTGGCGGATTTAAACGCTGCCCCTGGGGAGGCAACCGCCGAGGGGGCTGACAACGATGGCTTGTGGCACCTAAAGGTCAGCCATTGGGCGTCCCTTGCCCTGATGGGATGACCCCTGGTGAGTCTGTTCCCCTTGGGTTTTTTAAGGATTGCTAAAGATTGACCACCGGGATTTAAACCTTGTTTGAGGATCCCCACAATCACCCTGAAGTTTTGGAGGGTGACCGGAATTCCGTCAGGGGTACCCGAAACAGTGGGCATACTGCGATAGATTCCCAGGCTTAGACCCCTGGGTCAGGGTCGCATTATCCATTGATCTCCACCCTTGGCAGGGGGCTGTCAGACAATTTCCCCTGGGGTAACCCGTGGGGGTGGGGTCAGGTGCCATGACCGATGACGCTCAGGGATGATCTTTGTGAAGCTTTCGGCGTTATTTCGTAAAACCCTGCTGGGGCAAACCCTGCTGTTTGGGTTGGTGGTGGGGACGCTGTCCTTGACCTCTGCCTACAGCCTGCGCTGGTACCTGGCGGGGGAGTACAGCAGTCGCGGTAGCGCGATCGCCCGCAGTGTCAGTGGTATCAGCACTCGCCTGCTGCCAGAAGATTCCCTAGAGGTGTTGCAGAGCCTGCTGGATGAGGTCATTCAGTTGCAGGGGGTGGCCTATGTGTTTGTGGCCACTCCGGAGGGGGAGATCCTGGCCCACACCTTTGAAAACGGCATTCCTAGTGCCTTTCAGCGCCCCAGATTTGATCCCCAGACCCGTCAGTCCCAACCCCCCGATCGCGGCAGTTCCCTGCGGCGGTTTACCCATTCCCCCAACTTTGAGGACAACAACGGTGCCGTTGATGTGCAGTACATGCTGGTGGAGGGGGTGGGCTATGTGATTAACCTGTCCCTCCCCATTCAAGACGGTCAGTTGGGCTATGTCTATGTGGGCATGGATCAGGTGCGGATGATTCAACAAATCCGGGATGCCGCTTCTGTGCAACTGTGGGTCACCCTGGGGCTGTTTATCCTCAGCATTGTGGCCACCTACTTGATGGTGCAGCGTATCTCGCGCCCCTTAAACCAACTGACAGACTATGCCCGACGGTTGGCTAACCGCAATTTTTCCTCAACGGTGTCCATCCAAAGTAAGGATGAAATTGGTCTGCTGGCCACCACCATGCAGAGCATGGCTCTGGACATTCAAATCTTTATTGGTCAGTTAGAAGATGCCTTGGCCGAGTTGCAAACCACCCAGACTAAGCTGATTCAAAACGAAAAAATGTCCAGCCTGGGGCAGTTGGTGGCGGGGGTGGCCCATGAAATCAACAACCCCGTTAGTTTTATTGCCTGCAACATCAACTATGCCGACAGCTACGCCCGAGGGCTGATGACATTGCTTGAGCACCATCAAACCCGCCTGCGGGAGCTATCCCAGGACTTTGATGTAGAAGCGGAGGATATCGATCTGGACTTTGTCATGGAGGATTTTCCTAAGGTGTTGCAGTCCATGCGATTGGGGGCCGATCGCATTCGCCACATCGTCCATTCCCTCCGTAACTTTTCCCGGCTGGATGAGTCGGATGTGAAAGCGGTGGATATCCACGAGGGCATTGACAGCACCCTGATGATCCTCAACAGCCGCCTCAAGAACCCCAACCACGATGTGATTATTCAGGTGGACAAACACTATGGGGATTTGCCTCGGGTGGAATGCTATGCCGGGCAGCTCAACCAGGTGTTCATGAATATTTTGGGCAACGCCATCGATGCCCTGGATGTGGCGGATCCCCCCGCTCCCCCCACTATCACCATCCGCACCTACCACCGGGGCAAGTCTGCCTACATTGAGGTGGCCGACAACGGCATCGGCATTGCCCCGGCGGATCAGGCGCGACTGTTTG
>JAQCHG010000373.1 GCA_027619675.1 Cyanobacteriota bacterium | reverse complement strand
TAATGATCCGGGCTCCCATACGGGTGGGGTTTGTCCCTATGAAACCGATAGCGGCAAGGGATGCTCTGACAAGATCACCTGGAGTTTCGATCTAGAGCAAACCCATACGTTTGACTACGGGGGTGACCAATACACCCTGGAGTTGGTGGGCTTTAGTGAAAACATGGATACCAGCACGGTTACTGAGCGGTTCATTTCCCAAGAGAAGGGCACCAGCGAGGCTAGCCTGTGGGCGCGGGTGATCAAGGTGCCCAGCGATCGCCAAGAGGTCCCTGAACCGACTGCTCTGCTAGGCTTAGCCGCCCTCGGAACCTATCTGATCAAGTCCCGGAGTCGTACTGCGGTATCTGGGCAAGTCGCATAGCGGTTGGTTAAAAACGGTTAATAGGACTCGGTCTGCTAATTTCTCAAGGCTTTAGTCAGGTCCCCGAGTCCAACCGTTCTCAACCGCTTCTTCTTCAGAGCAAAACCACCGCTCACCGTGTTCAGGGCTAATTCGGGTAATCTCATAGTCCTTCATGCCAGGAGCATGATAAATTTTCTTGCCCGTATCAATTGAAATATTTCCTTTGACATTACAAGTAATTATATTTTCTGGTTGCGCTGTTGTTGTTTCTGGTTGTCCTGCTGTGGTCTCCGGTTGTCCTGCTGTGGTCTCCGGTTGTCCTGTTGTGATTTCCGGTTGTGCTGTTGTTTCCGACTGATTTGTTATGGTTTCCAGTTGCCCTGTCGTGGTTTCTGGTTGCTCTGTTGTAGTCTCTGATTGAACTGTTGTTGCTGATGGTTGTATGAGCCCACCGACGAAGCGAATACCTAACACAACTGCAACAACCAGAAATAACAAGGCTCCAAGACCATTGCGGCGTTTAGAAGATTTATTAGCAGACGTATATATATGACTGCGATTTATTGTCCTAGAGGGTGTTGAGGGGCGCGATAAGGTAGGCGGTATCCCTTGAATAGCGGCCTTAGCTGCACGCTTGCGTCCATCAGGCTGAATCTGAAGTTCAAATAGGATCGTATCCCCGACTTGAGGAGGACGAATATTGCTGGGGAGGGCTGAAATATGCAGAAAAACATCCCCTTCAATAGCTGATGAGGTGATGAAGCCGAACCCTCGATCAGCTTTCCAAGCTTTCAGGCGTCCTTGATATCTCATGATGCTGCCAACTTGATCCCATTGACTAGGATGCCCGCCTGCTCCTTGCAACGCTATGGCGCTACCCCGCTAGGGGAGAGGTTCGTGGGAAACAACTGGATCCATCAAGACGCTACAAGTTAGGAGCCTGCCCCCTTTGTACCCGTCGAATTTCCGCTTAAGGGGAGGTCCGATCGCACAAATTGGGCCGTGTGCTTGGCCGCTTCCAAAATCGTCATGAGCCCGCTGCCGGGGTGGACGGCTCCGCCCACCCAATACAGCCCCGTCACCGTTTCTGAGCGAATGGGAGGCCGAAATGGCCCTAATTGGGTGAGGCCGTGGCTGAGGTTAAACACTGCCCCTAGGTAGACCGAGTAGGCGTCCTGCCAGGTATTGGCGGTGTAGCAGGTTTCCGTTTGAATGTGGTCTACCACATTGTCAAAGCCTAGCTTCGGTAGGCGGCTGATGACAAAATCTCGGTAGGCTTGCTTTTCTTGAGCCCAATCGACCCCATAGCCCGTGTGGGGGATGGGTACCAGCACGTAAAGGGTGGAGTGGCCGGGGGGCGCACTGGTGGGGTCGGTCACGGTGGGGTTGCAGACGTAGAAGGGTGGGTCTACCGCATCCAGGGCCGAGTCGTCGATGAAGGGGCGATCGCGGCGGCGAATGTGTGCTGACAGGTAAATCTGGTGGTGGGGCAGGTCATAGCGACGGTTGAGCCCCAGGTACAGCATGAAGGTGGAGCAGGAAAATTGCTTGCGGGCAAAGTAGCGATCGCTGTATTTTCCCCGCACCGCCGGAGGCAGTAAATCCTGCACGGCCCTAGCAAAGTCCCCATTCACCACCACCCCATCGGCGGCAACGGTTTCCCCAGTGGATAACACCACCCCCGTGGCCTGACGGCCCCGCAGGGCGATCTGCTGCACCGGACAGTTGAGGTGAATGCGGCCCCCTAGGTCTGTGATGGCGCGGGCGATCGCTTGGGCCAAAGCCCGAAAGCCCCCCTGGGGATGCCATACCCCATCCGCCAACTCCACATAGGGAATCAGGCTAAACACGCTGGCGCTGAGGGTGGGATGCATCCCCAAGTATTTGGCTGGGTAGCTAAAGGCATACACCAACCGCTCATCTCGAAAGGCGTTCCAAAAGTGCTGATATAGGGTTTCCCAGGGGCGGAAGCCCAAGGCGGCGGGCAGTTCCTCTAGCTTCAAATACCCCAGCAGAGACCGGGCTGGCTGGCCCAGGTAGGGCTCGTAACCGCGCGCGTACTGGCGCTGCTGTTGGGCATACCAGCGATCGAAGGCGGCGGGTAGGTCTGGGCGTATCGCTGCCAGTTGGGCCTTGAGCTGATCCTGATCCGTGGTCAGGTCCAGGTGGGTGTGATCCCAAAACCGCACCCGTGTGTAGGGCTCCACGGGTAAAAAGGGGATGTAGTCGGCCCGATTCAACCCGGCCTGGGCAAACAGATCGTCGTATAGTCGGGGCAGTTGCAGAATGGTGGGACCCGTGTCAAAGCCGTAGGGGCCTTGATCGAGGCCCCCCATGCGACCGCCGACGCGATCGCGGGCTTCAAACACCTCCACGGCGTAACCCTGGGCCACCAATCGTAGGGCGGTGGCTAAACCGCCGGGTCCCGCCCCGACGATGGCAATGCGCTTAGCCATAGGCCGGGACTCGACTAGCGACTGCCCCCCACCGCCCGTCGAGAACGGGACTGGGGCCGGGCGGGGCGATCATCGCTCCCCGCTTCCTGGGGGCGGCGGCGGCGGTGGGGCAAACCGGCCTTGGGGCCATTGCTGCTTCCTCGCCGTTGGGGGGGACGACGGCGACCGCCCCGGCTGACCTCATGGGGTAGGGGGCCAGCGGGTTCGTAACCGGGCACCACGGCCTTGGGGAGATCCTGCTTTAGCAGCCGCTCAATGCTGTGGAGGAGGGGATATTCTTCCACCGATACCAGGGAAACGGCCCGCCCCTGCTTGCCCGCCCGTCCCGTGCGGCCAATGCGGTGAACGTAGTCTTCGGAGACGTTGGGCAGTTCATAATTCACCACATGGGGCAGGTGGTCGATATCTAGGCCCCGAGCGGCGATGTCCGTGGCCACCAGCACCCGCACAATGCCCCGTTTAAAGTCCCGGAGGGCGCGGGTGCGGGCACCTTGGCTCTTGTTGCCGTGGATGGCGGCGGTTTTAAGGCCGTCCTTCTCAAGCTGCTCTGCGAGGCGGTTAGCCCCGTGCTTGGTGCGGGTGAACACCAGCACCTGCTCCCAGTTTTCCTGGCCAATCATGTGGGCCAGCAGTTCCCGCTTGCGCTGGCGATCCACGGGGTGAATCATCTGGCTAATGGTTTCGGCGGTGCTGTTCTGGCGGGCTACTTCCACCAGGATCGGGTCCTGGAGTAGGTCATCCGCCAATTTCTTGATGGCGGTGGAGAAGGTGGCGGAAAACAGA
>JAQCHG010000372.1 GCA_027619675.1 Cyanobacteriota bacterium | reverse complement strand
GTGTGGCGGAAGCTAAAGCCCCGTTCCGGCGTATCCAACTGGGGGGAACTCACCCCCAGATCCGCCAGAATGCCGTCGAAGCGCTGTTCCCCTGGCTCAAAGGCGGCGAAGTTGCCCCGCCAAAAGTGGACGCGATCGCCCCAGTCTTTTAAATAAGACTGGGCCGCCGCGATCGCCGTGGCATCTTGATCCAGCGCCGTCACCTGCACAGTGGGATCGGCAGCCAGGATGCGACCACTATGGCCGCCGCCCCCCACCGTGGCATCCAGATAATGGCCCTGGGGCCGCAGGGCCAATCCCGCCAGCACCGCCTCCGGCAGCACTGAAATATGGCTGTAGGTATCGCTCACGATCGCGGGCTCCTAGGGCGCATCATCAATGATTGGTTAAAGCCTTATTGCCGCCAAATCCCAGGCGGCATCCCCAGGCACCAGATGGGGATTGGACTGGCCAGATTCAGCACAGAGATTCACTGTATTGTGGATCCCGAGGTTTTTGCGGTACCGATGGCTCGTTCTAACGCCCTACGCTACTACGTTCTGACTCGGCTGTTGCTGGCCCCAATGATGATTTGGACCATCACCACGGTGGTGTTCCTTTTACTGCGGGCCACGCCAGGGGATCCGGTGGATGCGCTGCTCGGTCCCCGCGCCCCGGAGTCTGCCAAAGATGCCCTGCGGGGTCAACTGGGGCTAGATGCGCCTCTGATGGTGCAATACCTGCGCTACCTGGGCCAACTGCTCTCCTTTGATTTGGGCTCTTCCCTGGCCAGCCAAGGGCAGACGGTGTGGGAAATCATCGGTGACCATTTCCCCGCCACGGTGGAGTTGACGGTGTGCGGCATGATCGTCGCTGCTGGGGTAGGGCTGACGGTGGGGGCGATCGCCGCCTCCCGCCCCAACTCCCCCCTAGATGCCGGGGGGCGACTGTTTGGCATCATCACCTACGCCATCCCCATGTATTGGTTTGGCATGTTGCTGCAACTGCTGTTTGCGGTGCAGTTGCGCTGGTTCCCCATCGGCACCCGCTTTCCCCTCAGTGCCACCCCGCCACCTGGCCCCACCGGACTGTACATGCTAGACAGCTTACTGATGGGGCGGCTGGATTTGCTGGGCACCACCCTTTACCATCTGGCCCTACCCAGCCTCACCCTCGGCATTCTGATCAGCGGCGTGTTTGAGCGCATCGTGCGGGTCAACCTGAAGCAGACCCTCCGAGCGGACTATGTGGAGGCGGCACGGGCACGGGGCATCCCTGAAGTGCGGATTGTGGTGGCCCATGCCTTGAAAAATGCATTGATCCCCGTGGTGACGGTGCTGGGGTTGACCTTTGCCTCCCTGCTAGGGGGGGCGGTGCTGACGGAGGTGACCTTTTCTTGGCCGGGGCTGGCAAATCGGCTGTATGAGGCCATTTCCCAGCGGGACTATCCGGTGGTGCAGGGGTTGATGGTGTTTTTTGGGGTGATCGTGGCGGTGATCAGTATCGCGATCGACATTCTCAACGCCTACATCGATCCCCGCATTCGGTACTAGGGGCTGTTATCAATTAGCGCCAGCACCCTTGTCATAAGGAGCCGAGGCTAATCAAACTTCATACCCGCCGCTGATTTCGACTCCGCTCAATCAGCTAGACGCTTTGTCCTGCGCTGATCCTGATGTGACGTTCTGCCATTGCCCAAAATTCCCATTGATGGGGATGACCATGCGCCCCAAGGGACCCCCTAGAAGGTTGGGCTGCTGGTTTCGATCACAAATTCCATCAGTCGCCCCTGGGGACTGCCAAATCGTAGCCGGGTGCCCGCAGCGAGGGTGACTTCTTGGCGGTGAACCTGCTGCCAGCGGCCATTCACCTGGCACAGGGAGCCATAGCGAGAGTAGTCGCGCAAATAGTAGGTGAGCCCTTGGCTTTGGGAAGGGTCGGGGTTGGAGGTTTGGCGACAAAAAATCTCCGCATGTTTGCTAGAGACCCAAGGCTCAGGAATCACCAGGTCATTGTCTGGCAAGCGGCCCACCCGCATCAGCCCCCCATAGATGGGCCACACCAAGGCGGGGTTATCCACAGAGCGAATGGCGGCAATCTGTTGGGGAGCGGGGCCATCCCCCGGCAGACGGGTGATGTCGCTGTTGGGCACCGCCAAAATCTGGCCGTCAAAGTCGGGGTGCATGTAGAGGACGGGCAGGGTCCAGGCAGGTTGGTTGAACTTGTAGAGGGTGAGTAACTGTTGACGGGCGATCGCCACCGCCCGATCCACCGATTGCTGCTGGGCCAGGGCTTCCGCAAAGGTTTGGATAAAACTCAGGGCTTCATCGTCGGCGATGGAGTCCCGCATGGCCAAAACCGCAGGTACCCCATGGTGCAGCAGCACCTCCGCGAGGCTACTGCGGGCAATGGTCTGCTGGGCCTGTTGATCGGGTTGGGCTCCCCAACAGGTGTTAAACACCGCCAACTTCACCCGGCAGCGGGTCAGCACCTGGGCCAACTCCGTGCCATTCAGCGGGGCTTGGGGTTGTAGGAACAGGAGCCCCCCATCGGGGGCAGGCACCCCATGGCCCGCATAGAAAAAGACATTGTATTGGCCCCGTTCCAGCACCTTAATCAGGGTGGCGGGGGAAGGCTGCACCAGCACCTCCACCTGACAGGGGGCCGTAACGCCGCGTCGCAGCGCAGAGGTGGTTTCCCCTTGCAAAATTCGCCTCAGGGTATCGGCCTCATCTTGCAGTTGCAGCGCCTGATCGCGGCCCCGATCTGAACCCTGGCCGCCATTGCTGGGAATATCGTCTTGCCCCAGTACAAGCAAAATCTTGAGGCTGCGATCGAGCTGGAAATCCGGCAGGGGATCCACATCGCTGGTGGTGCGGCTGAAGCTGATCGCTTCTGTCAAAGACAGGGCGGGGCGACCCGGCTGGGCCTGCATGATTTCCCAGGGTAGGGAAATCAGGTCGGGGTCGCGGATATCCAAACAGAGGCGTAGGGGCTTATCTTGGCCCATGGCGATGCCCAGGCTCTGGTCCAGGCTGCTTTGGATCGGACCATCGAACAGCCATTCCCACAGTTGCATGCCCAAGGTTTGCATCAGGCGGCTGGTGTAGCCTTTGGGGCTGTCCCCTTCACTGTCCCCTAAACTTTCCAGAATGAACTGGGGTACATAGGCGGAGGGGACGTGGGGCACCTGGGGCAAGCCCCGGAGGGAAAAGAATTCGAGCCAGGTGTGCCACAACTGCTTGAGTTGTCCGGACCAGACCTGATCGTGGTGGACGTAGCCGCCGGGATAGGGGGATTCCAAAACCCAAATGGCGTAGTGGTCGCTGTCGGTGGTGGACAGGCGATCAATGGCAATGCGGAGGGCAATGGAATCAGCAGGCATCGCAGGGGGACAACACAGGGGTGACGGTCGGGCGATCGCCCGTTCCAGGAATCGCCTCGCCCTAGGGGCAGCGGTCAGCCGCTTCTATGCCTGGGGACAAGGGTTTGACAATAGGCCGCACCACCGCTTCTAGAATCCAGCCCTCGTCACCGGGTTGGGGTGGCGTGGTGGACGGGCTTTCAGGGGCGGACACGACCCCGCTGTCGTTCGCCAGGGGGGCAGGGACCG
>JAQCHG010000371.1 GCA_027619675.1 Cyanobacteriota bacterium | reverse complement strand
CCAACCGTTTCCTTGGGTGGGGGAGCTGGGGAGCATGGGAGATGCCTGTCCTGTTCGCGCAGCGGCTCCAAAGGAGCAACGAAGTCGTGGGCTTTGCCGCCCCAGCGGGGCTAGGAGGGAGTCAGAAGGTAGGGGTTTCGCGCCAAGCTCAACTAGGGCGTTTCTAAAGGGGAACGTGATTGCAGCGCTGCCCTGGGGCGACTTTTTGGGAGAACACTTCTGGCTGGCATTGATCCCTATGGGGATTTCGTTTTGTTGCCTGGGCCGAGACACATTTTTCGTCCATCGAAAGGGTCAAAAAATTGTCCAAGAAAAATTATGGGAATCAACAGGGGGCAGCACAGTTTTGATTCCCTGAAGCCAAAAGTTTTTTCAGAAAGCGTCGGCACTTTTATAGAAAGAAGGGGATGAAAGTGCCGACATCAGTCGTTATCTGAGAATTTTAGCGGCAAATGACATCAAACGTTATGGGGATTCTCATAAATGATGGCAGGGATAAAAAGATCTGACGCTGGGGAAATCTCTATTCCCTTCCCCATTGACCGTGATGAACCCGTGGCAATGGGGTTATAGGTACTTGTCAAAGACGCAAAAATCAGGTAACTGTGCCAGTAATTCAGTGTTCATTCGTCACAGAAATTCGAGGTGGTATGATCACTGCGACCCATGTCTCGATTGCAAGGACCCTTTGAACCCATGGCCAACACATCGGTTCCACCTATGGTGCTCGTTATTCTCGATGGTTGGGGATACCGAGATGATTCCAACGGGAATGCGGTCAAGGTTGCCGAAACCCCAATAATGGATAGCCTATGGCACGCCTATCCCCACACCCTGATTCAAACCTCAGGCAAACATGTGGGGCTGCCCGATGGGCAAATGGGCAATTCTGAGGTGGGGCATCTCAACATTGGGGCTGGGCGAGTCGTGCCTCAAGAATTGGTGCGCATTTCCGACGCGGTGGCCGATGGTAGTCTGCAAGAAAATCAGGCCCTATTGGACATTTGCCAAACAGTGCGCTATCGCAACGGCAAACTGCACTTGATCGGCCTGTGTTCGGATGGGGGGGTGCATTCCCACATTGAGCACTTGTTTGGGCTGCTGGACATGGCCAAAGCCCAGGACATCAGTGAGGTCTGTGTCCACGCCATTACCGATGGCCGGGATACCAAGCCCACCGCTGGCCATGAATCTATCCAGGCCCTACAGAATTATTTGGACAACAACGATTGTGGGCGGTTGGTAACCCTCAGTGGTCGTTACTACGCCATGGACCGCGATCACCGTTGGGAGCGGGTGGAGCCCGTCTACCGCCTCATGACGGAGGATGGCCCCGGCACGGATCAATCGGCGGTGGACATCATGAAGGCCGCCTACGCAGAAGGGGTCACCGATGAGTTTATGAACCCGGTGCGCTTAGCGCCTGGGGCGATCGCCCCAGGGGACGGGGTGATTTTCTTCAACTTCCGCCCCGATCGCGCCCGTCAACTTACCCAAGCCTTTGTGGATCCTGGCTTTAGCGGGTTTGAGCGCCAACTCATCAAGCCCTTGGCCTTTGTCACCATGACCCAGTACGACAGCAGCCTGCCTGTCCCCGTCGCCTTTGAGCCCCAGAACCTGAGCAACATTCTGGGGGAGGTGATCGCCAACCATGGGCTGAAGCAGTTCCGCACCGCTGAAACGGAAAAATACGCCCACGTTACCTACTTCTTTAACGGTGGTTTAGAAGAGCCCTTTGAGGGGGAAGATCGGGAACTGGTGCAAAGCCCCATGGTGTCCACCTACGACAAGGCTCCCCCCATGTCCGCCGCCGCCGTCACTGACGTGGCGATCGCCGCCATCCAAAAGCAGATCTATGCCCTGGTGGTGATCAACTACGCCAACCCCGACATGGTGGGCCATACAGGCAATATGGAGGCCACGGTCCAGGCCCTAGAAACGGTCGATACGGAAATTGGTCGCCTGCTGGAGGCTGTGGGCCGGGTCGGTGGCAGCACCATCCTCATTGCCGACCATGGCAATGCTGAATATATGTGGGATGAGAACGGTAAACCCTGGACCGCCCACACCACCAATCCCGTCCCCTTCATCCTGGTGGAGGGAGAAAAGCTGAAGGTCCCCGGCCACGGCACCGAAGTGCCCCTGCGGGAGGATGGCCGCTTGGCGGACATTGCCCCCACCATTTTGGATATCCTCAATCTGCCCCAACCAGCGGAGATGACTGGGCGATCGATGCTACAGCCGACATCGGTGGAAATGCGTCCCAACCGCACCCCCGTGCGGGTCAGCCTGTAGCCCCTTTTCGTGGGTTCCGACCGCCCACCCTCAGCGGCCTACCCCTAGGCGCGGTACCATAAAGAGTCTGTCTTGATTGAATGCTATGACCCTGATTACCGTATTGAAAATCGTCTGGGCCGTTTCAGCGGCAGGGCTAATTGTGCTGGTGTTGCTCCACAGCCCCAAAGGCGATGGCCTCGGTGCCTTGGGGGGCCAAGCGCAACTGTTCACCAGCACCAAAAGCGCTGAAATTACCCTCAACCGCGCCACCTGGACCCTCACCGTGCTGTTCATGGGGCTGACGGTGGTGCTCAGTGGCGGCTGGCTCGCCCCTGCGGCTGGTTAACCCAACCCATGGCCTAGGGCACATTCCCCATAGCGGCTAAAGGTTGGCTAGATCGGCTTGGCCGCCCTTGTTCTAGGTCTACAGCGAGGGCTATGGCCGAATTGGGGAACCCATACCCCAGTCAATACTGGGGTGATTCAGGGGGCTACGATGGGAGCCCGTGGGTATCCCTGTACCCCTAAGGATTCTGTTGGGTGCTGGATCCTGGCCCAAGACGCGGTAGACAAGATTGGACGTGGACAAGATTGGACAAGGATGGCTGTCATGAGCGAAGTGAAAACCGTAGCTGGTCGTGGTCTCCCCCTGCGGGGTGACGACATTGATACCGATCGCATCATCCCAGCCCGATTTCTCCGCTGCATCACCTTTGATGGCTTGGGGGAGCAGGTATTTGCCGACGATCGCACCCAAACCAAGGGCCAACATCCCTTTGATCAACCCCAATATCAAGGGGCTGAGGTACTGGTGGTCAACCGCAACTTTGGCTGCGGTTCTTCCCGAGAACACGCCCCCCAAGCGATCGCCCGTTGGGGCATTAAAGCCCTAATTGGCGAGAGCTTTGCGGAGATTTTCTTTGGTAACTGCGTGGCCATGGGGGTACCCTGCGTCACCGCCAGCGCTGAGGTGGTCAAAACCTTGCAAGACCGCATCGCCGCCAACCCGCAACAGTCCCTCACCCTAGACCTCGACACCCTCACCGTCACCTGTGGTGACTACAGTGCTCCGGTCACCCTGGCCTCAGGTCCCCGCCAGATGTTCCTAGAGGGCAATTGGGATGCCTGTGGGCAACTGGTGGCCCAGGCAACGGCCATCCAAACCACCGCCGCCAATCTGCCCTACATGGCTTGGGGACCCGCCTAAGCTCCGCAGATTTTTCCTAAATGGCGGAGCGGTGGGATGCCAATGTGCTGCTGGATCTGGGGCCAGAGATGCTGCTGCTAAAACCATTGATGGGCACACAAGCTTTGCC
>JAQCHG010000370.1 GCA_027619675.1 Cyanobacteriota bacterium | reverse complement strand
TCAGCGGCCCAGCCCTGGACGTTGAGATCGTGGCAACCCGCCCCCGCCATGGTGGCCGCTGTCTGTGTAGCAATGCCAACCACTGCCCAGCCAATGACCACCCCCACCCTGGCCCTAGGGAACTTTCCCCTGTCCCTCCTGTGAAAGCACTGTGAAAGGTGGGCGAGGCACGGGCGGCGGACTGGGGGATGTTACCGATGGCGGCGTTGGTGCCAGTGCCAAGCATGGGCCATGATTGGCGTCAGGTCTGGGTACTGGGGCTGCCAGCCCAAAATTTGACGGGCGCGATCGCCACTGCCCACTAACCGGGGGGGATCCCCAGGGCGGCGATCGCACTCCACTGCCGGAATGTCACACCCCGTCACCTGACGGGCGGTCTCAATCACCTCCCGCACCGAGAAGCCATTGCCATTGCCGAGGTTGATGAAGGTGCTGTCGCCCCCTTGGAGGAGGTAATCCACCCCTTGGACATGGGCAGCGGCCAAGTCCGCCACATGGATGTAGTCGCGGATGCAGGTGCCGTCAGGGGTATCGTAGTCGGTGCCGAAAATAGAAATGCTGGGGCGTTTGCCCAGGGCGGTAAGCAGCACTAAGGGAATCAAGTGGGTTTCGGGCTGGTGATCTTCCCCGAGGCGGCCTTGGGGGTCAGCGCCAGCGGCGTTGAAGTAGCGGAAGGCCACCGCCTTGAGGTCATGGGCCGCGTCGAAGTCCTTGAGCATGTACTCGACCATCAGCTTGCTCGTGGCGTAGGGGCTGATGGGGTTGGCGGGATGATCCTCCGGGATGGGAACGGTTTTTGGGGGGCCATAGATGGCACAGGTGGAGGAAAAAACAAACCGCTTGACGTTGGCTGCCAGCATCGCCTCCAACAGCGTGAGGGTGCCGACCACATTGTTGTGGTAGTACTTGCCAGGGGCCTGGACCGATTCCCCCACGGCGATGTAGGCGGCAAAGTGCATTACTGTGCCGATGGGGTGGGTGGCAAAGATGTGATCCAGCAGAGGGCGATCGCAGGTGCTGCCCACAATCAACTTGGCCTTGAGGTGCTGTTCCACCAGATCCCGGTGACCATATTCCAGGCTATCGAGAATCACCACCGGATACCCCGCCGCTTCTAGCGCTAGGACGGTGTGGGAGCCGATGTACCCAGCCCCGCCCGTAACGAGGATGGTCGGTTTAGAAACAGCCATGGTGAATTCCTAACGCAACGGCAGGGGGACAGGATCCAGCAACCAAGGGACAGCGGCAGCCATTTGCCCGCCACTGCCGGATGGAGGAGTGGGGGAAGTGGGTGACTGGGGAAGGGGCCGGTTGGGGCAAACCCGGTCGGGGGATTCTGACGCAACCCTATCTGACGCAACCTTTAAGGATGGGTTGCCCGCCCATCCTTGACAGACCGCTAGGGGGCAGGGTCGCTGCTGCCACTGATCACCAGGTTGTCGCGATGGACAACGGTTTCTGCGCCGCGATAGCCCAGAATGGCAGGGATTTCGTCAGAGTGATGGCCGCGAATTTTGGCCAGATCCCCATGGCTATAATTCACCAGCCCCCGCGCCACTTCTCGGCCCGTGCGATCGCACAACTGCACCGCGTCCTGGCGCTCAAACTCCCCTTCCACTTCAGTAATACCCGCCGCCAATAGCGACTTACCAGCCGTACAGAGGGCATTGACCGCCCCCTCATCTAGATAAAGTTTGCCAGCGGGGATCAGCCCGTGGGCAATCCAGCGCTTGCGGGCGTTGCTGGGGCGGGGTTGGGGCACAAATTGGGTGCCCAGGGCTTCCCCCGAGAGGATTTTGGGGAGATTTTGGGGCCGTTTGCCTTCCGTAATCACGGTGCGGACCCCGGCAGTCGTGGCGATGCGGGCCGCTTCAATTTTGGTAACCATGCCCCCCGTGCCCCACTGGCTGCCGCGATCGCCCACCTTCACCTGTAGCGCTTCCAACTGCTCCACGTTGTCCACCACGTAGATGGGCTGGGCGTCGGGGTTAGAGCGGGGATCGGCGGAATACAACTGATCCACATCCGTCAGCAAAAATAGCCAGTCGGCCCCCACCAAGCTGGCCACCTGGGCGGAAAGGGTGTCGTTGTCGCCAAATTTCAACTCCTCCACCGCCACGGTGTCGTTTTCGTTCACCACTGGGATCACCCCCAGTTCCAACAACTGGCGAAAGGTGCGGTAGATGTTGACGTAGCGCGATCGCTGCACTAGATCCGTGCGGGTCAGCAACACCTGGGCGATGGGCTGACCCAAGGTGGTGAACATGTCGTCGTAGATCCGCATCAGGCGACCTTGGCCCACCGCCGCCACCGCCTGTTTCATCGATAGGGTACGGGGGCGATCGCCCAGGCCCAACCGGGCACAGCCCACCCCCACCGCCCCAGAAGACACCAAAATTACCCGATGGCCCTGGTGGCGCAACTGACTGAGGGTTTCCACCAGACTGGCAATGGTGGAGAGGGCCAACTGCCCTGTGGCCCCCTGGGTAAGGCTAGAGGTGCCGATTTTGATCACCAAGGTCAGGGGCTGGGTGGCGTCCACGGCAGGTCTGGGGTCAACACAACCCGCCGATCATATAGCAGCCACCCGCCTGGTTGGAATCTTAAATCAGATGGTAAGTGACACAAAATTGTGGCTTTTGAAGCGGACTTTGCCTTTTTTGCACTATTCACATGAAAGCTTCCCATTTTTTGAGGTGCCCTTTACGCAATACTTGGGCCTGATCCCCGCCCTCTCACCGCAGTAAATAAAAAGCAGTTCCATCCCGACTGCTCTACAGAGAATTTTCCACGTAGTCTTTAGCCGCTTTTAAGCTCCAGCCCGTGTGCTTATAAATGAGCTTGATTGCGACGATTTTTCGATTTTCAGCCAGCAGTTTTTTGGCAGCGGCGACCACCTCAGGATCAAGCTGCTGGGACGATTGTCGTTTCTCCTGCTGGGCCACATATTCTGTGGCGTGTTCTAAATCCCAGCCCTTGTGCTTGTGGAGTAGCTGAATTGCTTCCGACTGGCGATTTTCTAAAATCAGATCGCGAATATCGGGGTGCTCAATCGGGGCGGGGGCTGAGGGGGTGTCAACGGGTTGAGCCAGCTCGACGGCGGGCTGGGCATTGGTGGGCTCAGGGGGACGGGTTGGGGGAGATTTCCAGCTATTCGCAGCAGGCGATGCGGGGTTGGTGTAAATAGGGGTAGACGGTGGCAGGGTGCCCTGGTAACCAGACGATTGAGCACGACGGTTTTCTAGTTTGCGCACGAGCCAAAAGCCTAATAAAAAGGCACAGAGCCCTAGAAAAATGAGTGAAATGGGATGCATAACCGCACACCTCCGATCGCCAGAACAAAATCGTTCACAGGGAGCATAAAGCATCTGGTTTGATTATCCATAGCCCCCGGTGAAACTCAACCTGACGATGCCATAACCGTGACCCCAGCGCCATGACCCATGGCGGTGTTGCCAGCAAGCGATCGCGCCCCGGCCTTAATCGGGCAAACTCTGGCGATCGCCCCATTGACCCTGACCAGGAGCCCTGGCCCCATGACCTATCGTCCCGTCCCCCTCTGGCTGCTCTTAGTCGCCATTGTGCCCTTTGGCCTC
>JAQCHG010000369.1 GCA_027619675.1 Cyanobacteriota bacterium | reverse complement strand
GGGCAACCGGATCGACAGGGTCAGGATTCAGGGGGCGGCGGATGGATATGTTTTCCTGGGGTGAAATCGATGGGACGATGGCGGCACAGTGTGGGGTGGTTAGGGCGAGAGTCGGGCAGAACGCGGCCCGAGGTGGGACGGCAACGATAAACTAAGGAGCTGGCCCCATTAGTGACCCGTACTGTCTGTTATGACCCTGCTAACGCTGAAATCCATTCGCAAAGACTTTGGCATTAAGGAAATCCTGCGGGATGCCAGCTTCAGCCTGGAGGAGGGGGACAAGGTGGGGCTGATTGGCACCAACGGGTCCGGCAAATCCACCCTCCTGAAGATGATTGCGGGGATGGAACCCATTGATGGGGGGGAGATCTGGCGCAATGCTTCCGCCAAGGTGGTTTACCTGCCGCAGCAACCCGAGTTTGAGGGGAATCACACGGTTTTAGAACAGGTCTTCGCCGATGCCGGCGAGCAGATGGCGATGATCCGTGAGTACGAGCAGGTTTCCCACCAAATGGAGCAGGGGGAGGGGGATCTCGATACCCTGATGTCCCGCTTGTCACGATTAACGGAGCAGATTGATGCCGCTGGGGCCTGGGATCTAGAAACCAGTGCCAAGGTAGTGCTGACCAAGCTCGGGATTGAGGACTTTGAGGCGAAGGTGGGGGATCTGTCGGGGGGTTACCGCAAACGAGTGGCGATCGCCTCCGCCCTCCTCTCGGATCCAGATGCGCTGCTGATGGACGAGCCCACCAACCACCTGGATGCCGAATCGGTGGAATGGCTGCAGGGCTATCTGAATGGCTTTCGGGGGGCGCTGCTGCTAATCACCCACGATCGCTACTTTTTGGACCGGGTCACTAACCGCATCCTGGAGGTAGATCGGGGGGACCTCTACGGGTATGCCGGTAACTACAGCTATTACCTAGAGAAAAAAGCGGAGTCAGAAGCCGCTAGCGCCAGCAGCCGCAAGAAATTTGCTGGGGTGCTGCGGCGGGAGCTGGAATGGCTGAGTCGCGGCCCCCAAGCCCGCAGCACTAAGCAAAAGGCCCGGATCCAGCGCATTGATGGCATGCAAAACCAGGAGTTTAAAGAATCCCTGGGTAAGGTGGATATCTCGACGGTGGGGCGGCGCATCGGCAAAAAGGTGATCGAGATGGATGAGGTCACTAAGGGCTATGGCGATCGCACCCTAATCCAGGACTTTACCTATATCTTTAACCCCCGTGATCGCATCGGCATCATCGGCCCCAACGGGGCAGGCAAATCCACGTTGATGAATCTGATTACGGGGCGGGAAGCGCCGGACTCGGGCCAGATTGAAATCGGCGAAACCATCCACTTTGGCTATTTTGATCAGCATTCCGAAGATGTGATCAAAAATCCCAACCAGCGGGTGCTGGAATATCTGAAGGAAACGGCGGAGCTGGTCAAAACCGCCGATGGCAGCGTCATCACCGCCTCCCAAATGCTGGAGCGGTTTCTCTTCCCGTCGGATCAGCAATATGCGCCGATCCACAAGTTATCGGGGGGGGAGCGGCGACGGCTGTTTTTGCTACAGGTGCTGTTGCAGGCTCCGAATGTATTGATTTTGGATGAGCCGACCAATGATCTGGATGTGCAAACCCTGGCGGTGCTGGAGGAGTATCTAGAGGAGTTTAACGGCTGTGTGATTGTGGTGTCCCACGATCGCTACTTCCTGGATCGCACGGTGGAGGTGGTGTTTGCCTTTGAGGCGGGGGGGCAGATTCGCCAGTATCCGGGCAATTATTCGGTTTATCTAGATTGCAAGCAGGCGGAGGCGGAGGAAAAGGCGGAAGCGGGGAAAAAGGCAGAGGGAAAAAAGCAGAAGGCAGAAAAGCCGATGGCCGCAACGGTGATGTCTAAACCCTCTACGGATAAGTCCAAGAAGCTCTCGTTTAAGGAAAAGCGGGAGTATGAGCAGTTGGAGGCCAAGCTTCCTACGCTGGAGGCCAAGAAGGAGGCTTTGGAGAAATCCCTCTATAGCATTGCCCCCAATGACTATGGGGAAATGCAGCGGTTGACGGAGGCGTTGGCGGCGGTGACGGGGGAGATCGAGGTGGCGACGGAGCGGTGGATGGCGTTGGCGGAGCGGGCGGAGTAGTTAAACGTTCGTGTCAGATGCTTTCGGATCTAAGGGGGGTTGCATTGACGCCGTCCCGTAATATAGCGCTGGCCACTTTGCCTAGGACACCTAGGAGCGCTCTGATCCTGGCTGCAGCAGCAAAATGGCTCTCTCGTCCTAACCGGACTGGCGACTGCTATGGTGCCCAACTTCACAATCACCAGAACAGCAATTCTCAGTATGGTTTTTCAGGTACTGAATTGAACGCTCGGGCTGAGCTTGTCGTTCGCGAAGCGTCCCCCACGGGGAAAGCCCATGCACCCTATTCCCTGCGGGAAGGAAGCCCACGACAAGCTCAGGGCGGACGGGAAGTCTTCAAAATGAGAATTGCTGTCACCAGAAGCTCCTATGGACAAATGGGTACCCCGTCTGTTTGAGCTTGTCGTTGGACACACGGGCATTGTATGGCAGTCGCCAGTCTGATTAAGACAAGCCTGCAAACCACTTTGCTGGTGCGCTACAGAACAGGGCGATCCGAGGTGTCTTAAGCAAAGTGGCCAACGCTATAGGGGCGCGAACTGGGCTGGGTTTCATCCCACTGCACCGGGGCGAGATCATGGCGTTGACAAACCGCGTCGATCAGCTCCCTGACCCTAGGCACGTCATCTTGGACCAGGTTGTAAAGGCCCGAAAGCCGATGGCGGCGCACCCAATCAATCGCCCCCACAATGTCCTCTAAATGCACCCAATTGCTGCGCTCATCGCCTTTGCCGGGTCGGGTCGTGCCTGCAGCCCGGCCATAGATTTTCCCTAGGGTGCGTCCAGGGCCATAAATGCCCCCCAATCGCAGAATACAAATCAATTGCTGCGGGGTTGCCGCCGCCAGCAAGGTTTGCTCTGCCGCCGCAATGATCTTGCCATTGTCACTGCCCGGTGAAACGGGGGTGGCTTCCGTTACCCAATTCCCCTGATGCTGGCCATAGACCGAGGCGGTGCTGGTATAAATCAGCTGCTGCACCGCCGTATCGGGGAGGATTTGGGCCAGGGTTTCAGCGGTGCTCAGATAGGTGTCAGCATAGCTAGCCCCCCGTTTTGGCCCTACACATAGCAGCACCACCTGCCGGTCGGCCAATAGGGTTCGCAGTCGTTCAGCGTCATTGCCTTGCAGGACTTCGATGCGATCGGCCACGGCAGCCAGCTCACTGACCCGCTCGTGGCGGGTTGTCGTGGCTAGCACAATCAACCCCTGGGACTGCCAGGATTGGGCCACCGCTGAGCCCACATAGCCACAACCGATGATCGCGACTTTCATGGGGTGTCCTCAGATTGCAAAATATGGATGCAATCCGATTTTGCCATTGATCCCGCCACCCTTCACCCGCCACCCTTCACCCACCACCCTTCACCTTTGCCCCACTACCCTTAAGCCCTACGGGCAGGCTTCGCCACCACCACCCACCCACCCACAGATCACCCTTTGGTAGTCGGCAGTTGGCAGTTGGCTGCGCTAGAGTCTGC